>CANRDL010000017.1 GCA_947629405.1 uncultured Bacilli bacterium | reverse complement strand
AAACAACGTGGTTACACAAGAACGGTTTCTAGTTTATATCATCAGTTAAAAAAATTAAACCTAAAATATGTTACCCCAAAGAAACATAAGAAGAAAAAAGCAAAACCTTACATTCAGATGACTTTTCCAGGAGAACGAGTTCAGATAGATGTTAAAACCGTTCCATCAAAATGTATCGTAGGACAGTTCAAACTTTATCAATATACAGCTATAGATGAATTCTCACGTTTACGTTACTTAAAAATCTATGGAGAGAAATCAACATACACTTCTTATAAATTCTTATTAGAAGTGATTAAAAGATTTCCATTTAAAATCTATACGATAAGAACGGATAATGGTCCAGAATTCACCAAAAGACTGATCTCTAAGGATCCTAAAGATATCACTATGTTTGAACATGGATTAAAAAAGAAGGGCATCCATCATGACTTAATTAAACCTTACACACCTAAGCATAATGGTAAGGTTGAACGAAGTCATAGAAAAGATAACGAACGGTTTTATATTTGCCATCGCTTTTATTCATTAGAAGATGCCAATCAACAGTTGCAAGTTTATTTAAAACAATATAATAATTTCCCTATGCAACCGTTGAATTGGAAATCTCCTAATGAATTGCTTCGTGATTATTTTAACAAATTAAAATAATCTATTGTTGGTTTGTCGTGACTCTGTCACTTTTGTTTGACAAACCTACAACTTAAAATTAATTATTCTTTTGACTTTTTAAATACAAATAACTTACTAAATATATAATTAGCGACAATTACAATTATTTGGGAAATAATTTTGGCTATTTTATCATTGCCATTTAATACAGTTACTAATAAAAACATCGTAAACATATCCATTAAAAGCGTTGCAATCCTTGCTCCAACAAATGAAGCAATTTCTTTAAAATAGTTTTTATTTTTACTTTTAAATACAAATATTCTGTTTGTAATATAAGCAAAAGCAACAGAAATAATCCACGATATTACATTAGCAATCTGTAATTCAAAAGCATTTTTAGGATCTAAAAATGTTAATACACAACCATAATATACAATAAGGGAAACAATGGTAGTTAAACCACCAACAATCAAATAATTAGTAATTTCTTCATATTTTTTATATAATTTCCATATTTTTTTCATATTTTAAACTCTCCTAGATTATTAATTTAAATATATTTTATCATATTTTTCTAGCTTCTCATAGCAACAAATGTATTAAGATAACTTTATCAAAAAATTATTTATTTTCCTAAAAATGTATTTAATTATTTTGATTAATTTTTACTCAAATATTTTAATAATCTTTAATCTGTTTCTTTGATTATATAAATTGGTCTTCTTTTTGTTTCTAAATAAGTCTTAGCTAAATATTGACCAATTATTCCCATACATAAAAGTTGTATCCCACTTACACAAAGTAATATACAAGCAAGGCTTGGCCATCCACCAACAGGATCTCCAAATACTAAAGTTTTAATGATTATAAAAATTATTGCAATTAATGATAGTAAAAATAATATTATGCCAATTATTGAAGCAATAGCAAGAGGCGCTGTTGTAAATGCTACTATTCCTTCTAGAGCATATTTAAATAATTTCCAAAAACTCCATTTAGTTTCACCAGCGACTCTTTCAATGTTTTCATATTCTAACCATTTAGTTTTGAAACCAACAAAACTAAATAATCCTTTAGAATATCTATTGTATTCTTTCATACTAATTATAGAATCTACCATTTGTCTTGTCATAAATCTATAATCTCGAGCTCCATCCACCATTTCAACTTTGCTCATTTTATTAATTAATTTATAAAAACATCTCGCAAAAAAACTTCTAATCGGTGGCTCTCCTTTTCTTGTTACTCTTCTAGTTCCTACACAATCATAGTTACCTTCTTCTAATATTTTATACATCTCTGGTAATAATGATGGAGGATCTTGTAGATCAGCATCCATTAATGTTACATAATCTCCGCTTGCATACTCCAAGCCAGCAAGCATAGCGGCCTCTTTTCCAAAATTTCTTGAAAATGAAATATATTTAACTTTTTTATCTTTTTTGTGTAAATTTTTACAAACTTCTAAGGTTTTGTCTTTGGATCCATCATCAACAAATATTATTTCAAAATTTACATTTTTCATTTTATTAATTACTTTATTTATTTCCTTATAAAATAAAGATATTGTTTCTTCTTCATTGTAACATGAAATAACTATAGAAATTTTTTTCATTTTTTTGTCTCCTTATTGTCTATTGCTCTTTGTCGTCTCCATTTTTATAAGTACCAAGTTTATAATCATATATTTAAAAAATTTAGTTATCTTTTTTAAACGGTTTAGTTAAAATATATTTTACAATTTTATATAATAATTTAAAACTTGATAAAAATGCTTTAAAAAATCTTATAATAAAATAAATAAATTCTTTTATTAATCTTTTAGCATTTCTTAGAAACTCTAAAATATCTTTTCCTTCATTTACCGCTTTAATTCTTTCTAGTTTATTTCTTACTTTTTTATAAATTTTATAGTATTTACTTGTTAAATTTGCGTTTTCACAAAGATATATGCCTAAATTTCTTTCATAATATTCATTTGTATAATTAAAATATAATCTATTAAACGATTCACAGGCTAATTCGTATATATTCGAATTAAGATATTTTGCTTGCTTAATTTTTTTAGTTTTTTCTTCTTTTATTTCTTTAGTAAAAATATTATCAAATTTCTTTGCCATTAAATCTAGAGTAAATCCATCAAGAATTTTTTGACGACAATTTTTCTTTAATTTGTTTAAATTATTTACTACTCTTAATGTTTCTTTTACATAATCATTTATTTCTGTTTCATAAATTTCAGGTGTAGGATTTTCATTATAATGAACTAAACCACCTACATTTTTATCAATTAATTCTGCTTGTCCACCAGCATCAGTGGATATAACTGGAACATTCATCGCAAGCGATTCATACGAAGTTAAAGCAAGTCCCTCAAAAGAAGAACAATTGAATGTGGCATCGCTTATAGCATATATTTCTTGAGTTTCTTTTATCATACCAAGTATTTTAAAATTCTCATCAATATTGGCTTTCACTTTTGACATTAATGGTCCATCTCCAGCAATCACCCAAAAAATTCTATTATCTTTTTTATTTACTCTTTTTGCAATTTCTACAAACATTTCAGGTCTTTTTTGATCACTTAATCTACATATAAAAGAAATTATAATTTTATTCTTAGGAATATCATATTTCTCTTTCAATTTATCTTTATCAAATTTTTCTGGATCAAACTTAGTTTCATCAGTACCAATATAAATAGTTTCTGCTTTATTAATCCCAAAATCTTCTTTTAGTTCCCTCAAAGTTGCATTATTACAACAGTAAGTTTTTGATATAAATTCCGTAACATCTTTAGAACATCTAGCAAATCCTTTTCTTTGATCAAATATATCAACACAATGAATATAATCTACAAATGGAATAGTAGGATATTTATTCTTTAAAAATGGTGTCATATAATAACCATATTCTGTATTACTAATAAAAACTAAATCAACTTTTCTAGATGAAATTATATAATCTGTAAAATTTATATAATCTATTCTATCTAAAAATGATGACATATCATAAACTTCTGCATATTCTTCAAAATTTTGTCTTATTGGATTATTGCTAGGAGTAGTAGTTAAAATAATGTGTCTATACTTTTCTTTAGGTAATCTTTTAATTAAATCCAAGTTAAAAAAGTCTGCTCCGCCTACAACCATCCAAGGAAATAAATATAAAATTGTTTTTCTTTTGTCTTTTTTATAATCAGGCAAAATCATATCATATTTTTTGTAAGTAGCATATTGGTCCCCATATCTAGGATATTGAATAACTTCAACTTGATCGTCATTTATTTTTTTTGCTGTTTCATTGACATACTTCATAGCATTTTTATTATTTTTGCGGGCCCTAGATAATTCTCCTGAATTAGTTTGCCTATACCAAAATAATGGGGCGCTAACTCTTAATGGTTTTTTCCCTGCTTTAATTAATTTTAACCATAGATTCCAATCTTCATACATTGATTTTTCTTTAATGCCAAAACAACCAACTTCTAGTAAATCTTTTTTTCTAACTAAACATGATACTGTTATTAGATTTTCTTCCTTTTCTTGTTCAATCGTCAAATATTTTTCCCAAATAAATTCTCTTTCACCAAAATTAACACATGTTGTATAAGCAAAACTTGCATCTTTATGAGTCTCTAATGACCAATATAAACATTCTAATGTAGTTTCATCTATCACATCGTCGCTATCTAAGAAAAAAACGTACTTTGTTGTTTTTGAAGTTTTAGAAATTCCAAAATCCCTTGCCATAGACGGCCCTTCGTTATTCTTTTTATAATATTTAATTCTTTTATCTTTACTAGATATTTCTTCTATTATTTTATTAGATTTTTCTTTTTCTGAACCATCGTTAACAATTATCCATTCAAAATAAGGATAAGTTTGATTTATAATTGAATTATATGTTTCTTTTATCTCACTTCCGCCATTATAAAATGGAGAAATAATACTTATTATAGGTTCATTATGATTTAAAATTTCTGTTCTTTTTATAATGCGTTTCCCTGGTGATTTTTTAAAATCCATTTTAATACCTCATTTCTACGATTTATTATATCATATGGCAGACTTTATTAGCAACTTGATAAATAACATTTATCAGACATATAAATGTAATCATACATAAATATAAAAATAACTTATTATTTTTTTAATATTTTTAGCAAAATATTTTTAGGAAATTTTATAATATTAATTATTTTATCATAAGTCGCATACTTTTTTTTGACAAATTTTTGAAAAGATTCCAACTCAGCTTGATAAAATTTAAGTGCTTTCCATATTTTTTCAGCTTTGTTATAATACTCAATTTGAGATTTTCCTAGTATTTCAGAAATTTCCATTAAATCTTTAATCACTTCTGTATAATCTATTTTATATTCTATTTTTCCCAATATAAATATATTTTTATTTATATCAAGATTTTTTTTTATTATTTGTTTATTTTTGGTAATTAACTCTTTTAATCTATCATTATTTAGTCCTATAATATCATTTACTACATCATCATAACTACAATTATTTAAACTTTCACCGCAAAAGTTTTCATTAATACAGCAAGATAAATTATCTTTTTTAACAAGACCCTTTAATCCATTATAGCCAGAAATAATTGCTATTTTTTCTAAAGTTAAAGCTTCTAAAATACATCTATCTACGCCAATTACAATATCTTGTTTATCCATAACTTCTTTTACATTCGATATACTTCCTAAAAATTTAACATCTTTAATATCTTTATTCTTAATAAATTCTTCTATTTCAGATCTTATTGGGCCATCTCCAGCAATTGTTAATTTAACATCTATTTTTTCTTTTAATTTTTTATACAATTTAATTCCATTTAAAATACTTTTTTCTTTTTCTTTTGACAAACGACTGATTAAAAACACATTTTTAATATTTTGTACTTGGTTGTTTGTTTTAAATTCATCAAAACAAATAGAATTATGTATAACTAACATTTTATTTTTATCAATATTATATCTTTTTGCAGTATAATCTTTTATTTTTTCAGTAATTGCAATAATTTTATGTGCATATTTAAATAAAATCTCAAAAGATTTTTTATAAGTTATAAATTGTTTCTCAAAGTAGTTATATGCATTATTATTTTCATCATAAATTATGCCACTGGCCATATGTAAATATACAACATATGGAGTATTAGTTAAAAGACACGCAGACATAATGATATTCATTGCAGAAAATTGATTAATATGTACTTCTGTTATTTTATATTTTTTTATAATATCTTCAATATTTTTTATCATTTTATTATCGAAATATATACAATTAATAAATTCATATTCAATAACAGTTGCTCCATATTTTTTAAATTTATCAATAAATATTCCACTTTTAGCTAAAACAAAAACATTATTTTTTTTCTTTTTTAACGCCTTAACTTGGTTAAGTACAAATGTTTCTACTCCACCAATTCCCAGTTGTTCTAAAACTATTAATATATTATTTTGCATAGACTATCCTCTCATTATTAATTATAAAATATAAATTTTTTACATTTTAATACTAGCTTAATATATATAGGATAAATTCCGAAACTTTCTAAGGAAATTATATAATAGAATCCCCCCCCCAGTCAATATTTTGTGGATATCATTATTTTTTAGACATTAATTTGTAAATTTCTACATATAAAAAATCTCAATTGAATTTATCAATTGAGATATACTTTTTAATTAATTCAATATTTCCTTTTTAATTATATAACTTAATCCAATTATACTAACTGCTATTATACTTATTCATGTATATATACTATCACTTATATTTGAATTTTTTATAGCTTTATTATTTTTTTCTTCAAATAAAAATTTCCTTTATTTGTTTTAAAATATTTCTATTGTATTTTGATTTCTTGGAATCTTTTACCATCCAAAAAAATCAAATATGTTACTACTTTTTTTAACATTATTAAAAAAAGTAGTAACTGATGAATTCAAAAGATTATTTGGAGTTATTTTTACTGATGGTGGCGCAGAATCCTCTGATTCTAAATTTATTGAATTTTAATTTTTCGCTGGTGAAAAGTTAGCTAATCTTTTATTTATTTTCTCCTTATTTTGTGACAATTAAAAAAAATAAAGATAATTCCCTTTATCACCGGTAAATTATCTTTAAATTTAATGTTTTAAATTTTATTTATATAATATTTAAAAAAAATAAAATTAAAATTTTATCTATATATTAATTTTCTCCATTAAAAATTTTTTCTAAATTTTTCATACGAGCAGTTTGAATATTTTCAATTTCAATCTTATTATTTTTTCTTTTATTAGAAATTATTTTTTTGACTTCATGTACCATTTTTTTCTCATCGGTACTAATTATATCTGCATATTTTCTAATATCAATTTTATCATCACTAGTTGGAAAAGTTGTAATAATATTTTTATTTAAAGTTAATGCTTCTAAATATGTAACAGGAAATCCTTCATAATCAGATGTAAATATAATATAATCTGCTTTTTTCATATAAGGAAATGGATTATCTTTTTTACCAAATAAAATTATTCTTTTTTCTAATTTTTTATCTTTAATTTCTTTTTCATATAATTTTTTATCAGGGCCACTTCCAATAATCCATAATTCTACATTATCTAAGTTTTCAACTAAATTAATTTGTTTGGATATTTTTTTGGCATGTTCATCTAGTCTTCCAACATATAAAATCAATGTTTTATTATTATTCCGTTTAGTCTTTATTGGTTCCTTACTCTGATTTATTATTTCTTCGGTATTAATAAAATTATTTAATACAATACATTTATTTTTTAAATTTTTATATATTTCTACAAAACCATTTTTATTTTCATTTGATACAAAAATTATATTATTAAATTTTGAAATGCTTCGTGTCTCAAAGAAGTTTTTAAAATCTTTTATATTTTTATATATTCTTCGATAATCATTGTGAACATAAAAAGAACTATTATCAGAAGACATTAAAGCAATTTTAGAACAACTATAACTGTATGTTGCATAGCAACAACTAAAATCAAAATTTTTATAATTAAATACTTTATATATATATTTTGTCATAAAATTAATTACTTTTCTTTTTAGAATATTAGAACTGTTATTCACCTTAATTTCTTTAATTATTATCCCATCTTTTACTTTATTTAAAAATATACCTTTTTTTTCTTCCAGTACAATTGTAATATTATATTTTTTTAGATCTATTTTATTTACTAAATTAACTAAAGCTTTTTCAATCCCCCCTATATCTAAAGAAACTGCAGCAAACAATAAATCTCGCTTACTTTTTTTGTTAAGAGATATAATAATTGCTAAAGAAATTAATGATACCGAAGGTGATGTTAAAATATGCCCGGTAAAAAAAGACAAAATAATTATATAAGCAAAACTTAACAACAACATATATCTTTCATATGTTATTTTTTGTTTATTTTTTAATATTTTATAAAATATAAACATAATTGTTAAAAATATTGTAATAAAGCCAACTATCCCAAATGAATAAAATATATCAAAATAATCAATTTCAATCAATTTAGTATTATTAGCCAAACCTATACCAAATAATTTTTCATATATTGATGAATTTTTGTATATTTTTGATTTATTATGTAAAAAAGTTAATCTTCTACTAAAAATAAATTGATTAATCATTTTTTTATTCTCAAAAACTTCGTTTACATTATCTATTTTCAAATAATCTAAATGAGTTTTAATATTTTTATAAAAGTTTGTATGGGATATAATTAAAATAAAAGTAATAATAGAAATCAATAAACATATAAACGAATAAAATACTATCTTATAATTTTTATTTTTAATATTCTTAATCCAAATATATATTAAAGTTAAAAATACAGTTATTATTAAAGCTAAAAATGGCGTTTTAGTACCAATTGTCAAAATAACAATCAAATAAATAATTGTAAAAATAAGACATTTTATTATATTTTTTTCAGTTGCAAATATAATAAAGATTATTGGAGTCAAAATAGAAATAATACCACTTATTTCATTTGCTGAATTAAAAAATCCTAATGTTCCTACCTTAGTTATTTCATAACTTTTGTATCCAACTCCAAATAATATTGGAACAAATATTAGTAATAAATATATTAATAATGTTGTATATAAAGTCATTTTACTTATTTTAATATTGTCCCTTAAAGAATATAATGAAACTAATAAAATAGGAAAATAAAAAATTTTAAATAAATATTGTATTTCATTTAATATAGAACTATCCCTATAAATTAGTGTACCAACAATAAATAAAATAGAATATATAAAAAAGATTATATATGGAATTAGTAATTTCTTCTTTTTATAAATAAATAAACTAGTATATATTATAAAAAGGAAAAATAACATTTTAATTATCATTCCAAAAGTAAAATTAATATTCCATGTCTGTAAACATAATCCTGTTATCAAGTCAAAAATTGGTTGTAAAATAATGAAAATAGAGATTATAATGTTTAAATTTTTTTTAATTAATGAATTCATGATTTTTTCTCCAAATATATTATAAAATTATAAAAAGTTATAATTCTTCAACAAATTTCTTTTCTAATTTTTTAAATATTAAATAACCAAAAATAACAAATAATAATGATATAACTGCTAAAATTCCTAAACTAGTTAAATTGGGCATTTGATGATAATATAAAATATCTCTAAATGCATTAATAATTTGAGCCATTGGATTTAATTTAATTGCCCATTGAAATTTAGCTGGTAACATATCTGGTTTATAAATTATTGGTGTAACATAAAATGCAAGCATTAAAATAATACTAACAAAATGATCAACATCTCTTATGAAGACCGTTATCGCTGATAAAATAAAAGCAAAACCCAATGTTAATAAATATTCTATTAAAACAATTAATGGAAAGAATATTAAATATTTAGAAAAACCTACTCCACTAAATAGAATAAATACAAACATTATAACACATGTAATTAGAAAGTTAATTACAGAACTTGTAGTAATTGATATTGGTATTATTTCTCTTGGAAAATAAACCTTTTTTAGTATATCTCCATTAGCAACAACACTGCCAGTTCCTGTTTGTACTGCCGTAGTAAAAAAATTCCATGGTACCAAAGCAACCATCATAAAAATTGTATAATTAGGAACTTTTATTCTTAAAATATAAGGAAATACTAAAGAATATACAAGTAACATTAATAATGGATTTAAAAATGTCCATAAAACTCCAAGCCATGATCCTTTATATTTTCCTCTAATTTCTTTTTTTATATTAGTAGATAATAACTCTCTATAATTATATAAATCTTTAAATACTTTCATTTAATCACCCACAAGTCTTTATATATTCTTCTAAGACTTCATTTGTCTTTCCGTCCATTTTAACATTTCCATGATACAACCAAATAGCACGATCACAAAATTCTTTAACTTGATTCATATTATGAGTAACAATAACAATAGTTTTTCCCATAGCTTTTAATTCTTTTAACTTATTAAAACATTTTTCTTGAAAATGTTGGTCTCCAACTGCCAATATTTCATCTATTAGTAATATATCAGCATCAACATTTATAGCAATAGAAAAGGCAAGTCGCATATACATTCCAGATGAATAAGTTCTTACGGGATTATCAATAAATTCTTCTATTTCTGAAAATTTAATTATTTCATCTACTCTTTTATCAATTTCTTTTTTAGTTAATCCAAAAATAGAACTATTAAAGTAAATATTTTCTCTACCTGAAAAATCCGGATGGAAACCGGCACCTAATTCAAGTAAAGAGGTTACTTTACCATTAATTATAATTTTTCCTTTATTAGGATATATGATTTTTGTTAAAAGTTTTAATAAAGTAGATTTGCCACTACCATTTGTTCCAATTAAAGCAACACTTTCTCCATGTTTAATTGTAAAGTCTATATCTTTTAAAACATGCAAAATATCATTTTTTTGTCTACTTTTTTTGCTAAAAAACAAAATTTTTTCTTTCAATGTATTTGCTTTATCATAATATAATTTAAAATCTTTATGAACATTTTTTACTATTATTGCATTCTCATTTTTCATTATTATTCATAAATCCCTTCCACAACTAAAATAAGTATAACAAAAATATCTTTTTGTTACAACTTAATAAATTTATTTATCATTTTTATTTAATAAATTTTTAGAAATGATAAATCTTGGTCTCTGTTTAGTTTCACTATAAATTTTGCCAATATATTCACCAATTATTCCTAAAGAAAGCATTTGAATTCCTGAAATTAACCAAATTGAACATACTATAAATGTCCATCCAGCTACAGTTGCCCCAATAGCCTTTCTAATTATTGAATAAATAATCATAATTAAACTAATTACGAAGATAATAATACCTATATTTAAAACCATTTTTATTGGTTTAACACTAAATGAGGTAATACCATCAAATGCAAAAGATAACATTTTTTTAAGAGGATATTTGCTTTCACCCGCTACTCTTTTTTCCCTTTGATAATATACTTTATCAGATTTAAAACCAATTAAAGGAAAAATTCCTCTTAAAAATAAATTTACTTCTTTAAAATTAGAAAGTTCTTCCACAACCCTTTTACTCATTAATCTATAGTCAGCGTGATTATAAACTATGTCAACACCCATCATTAACATAAATTTATAAAAACCTTCAGCAGTTAATTTTTTAAATAAACTATCTTTTTTTCTACTACTTCTTACGCCATAAACAATATCATTTCCATCATAATATTTTTCAAGCATTTCATCTATTGCATTTATATCATCTTGTAAATCAGCATCCATACTAATAATAACATCGGCATAATCTTTTGCGGTTAATAATCCACCTAACAAAGCATTTTGGTGTCCTCTATTTCTTGATAAAGAAATACCCGTAAACAATTCCTCTTTATTAGAAATTTCTTCAATTAATTCCCATGTTTTATCTTTTGAACCATCATTTACATACATAACTTTTGATTCTTTACTAATAATTTTTTCTTTAATTAAACTGTTAAGTTTTATTTTTAATTTTTTAGTAGTGATTTTTAAAACTTCTTCTTCGTTATAACATGGAATTACTATATATAAAATTGATTTCTTTTCCATTACAATTCACCTCCCATTAATTATAACATACATTTATTTATTTTAAAAAAGATAAATGCCTTCTAAATTTTATTTTTGTATCAGCAATAATAAATTCATTGCTTTAGTTGATGATGTTGGTGAAAGTTTTCTATTTACAAAAATTTCATTTATAATATCAATATTTTTGTATTTTGAATTTTCATCTTTTTCATTCCATGTTAGTGGATAAGGTTGCTCATTTAAAATTAATTTATTTTCATCAAAAATATTATGATTATATTTTTTTAAAAATTTATTAATATTTTCTTCACTTGTTAATGTTGATATATCTATATTTTCTAAAATTGGTTTATTTGAGACAATAACATTATCATATAGATTATTATCTTTAATATTAAATAATATTTCCCCATATAAGACTTTCTTCATATTTTGATATTTTACATTTTTAAAATCATATAGATTTATTTTATAATTTGTTCCATTTATTATTTTATCTTTACCATTCTTATTATAATGAACTCCCTCATTATCTTCATAAATTTTTATAAAATCATCTTCTTTGGTTTGAATCAATAATGAATATTCATTTGGAATTACAATTAGCTCTTTAACATTAAAACTATATAATGTCTTTTTGGTTTTAATATCTTTTATACAATCGTATGCATATAATAATTTTCTTCTATTACCTAATCCAAAATAATAATAATCATCTTGAATAATATCATCTCTTATTTCATGGCTATTTTCGTTTTTAAAATTACTATATTCTTGTAAATATGAATCTAAAGATTTTATTTCAGCTGAAAACTTATCTTTAAATTTTTCATCTAAAAAATCTATTTTAGAAGTTATAGGATAAGTTTTTTCTTGAGGGAAAAATTCTTTCCATAAAAACTTATTACTAACTTTTATTGAATCTATATAAATGAAAGTTAATTCACAAGCAAATAAAGAAACTAATATTAAAATAATAAACATATATTTTTTATCTTTATTTTTTTCTTGTAAATACCTTTTTTTAAAGAAAAAACATGCATAAACTGATATAGTTACAACAAATATTAATGATAAGAAAAAAATTGTAGTTTTTAAAAATCCTAATTGAGATAAAAATAAAGTTTCAGGAAGTATTTTCCTTGCCAACTGAAACAATTCTAAGTAACGATAACCATTATTAAATATTTCTACAATAAGCATTACAGTCATAACAATTAACAAAAATTTATTTAAATTTTTATTTTTTTCACAAGATGCATTTATTCCTATTAGTAAAAAGATAGGATATAGAAAATGTAAAGAATATAAAAAATAATTATCTCCATATATTAAATGCATACAGGTATTAAATAGTAATGTAAGCGTGAGGCCTGTATTTATCAACAAATTATTTTTATAATTTTTTACAATAATAACAATAGCAGTTATATAAAATATACTTAATAAAAAAATATTAAAAATATTGTTTTTAGTTAATCTTAACTGATAAGAGCCTGTATGATAAATTATTCTATTAGTTACTTCTACTCTCTGTTTACTTGCAATTATTGAGTTAAAATAAGCATCTCTTATAATGTTACTTAATTTTGTATTAATTTTGTCTTTTTTAACATAAGCCTTTTCTACTGTCAATGAATCCTGCCAAATTGGATTAGTATTACTCCAAACCACATGTTGAAAATAGTTAAGTCCAAATAACAAAACTATACTACTTAATACAATAGTAATTAAATATTTTATTTTTATTTTCCTTGATAACAATAAAATAAAAATAACAATTAAAAAGACTATAAAATTAGTAATAGTAATTGATAAAGACAATAATCCCAATAACGCAAAAATAATATATGAATATTTAGTAAAATTTCCATCCTTAAGTTTTTTAATTGTATAATACCACAATAATACTAAAATAAGAGCAGATAAGTTATAAGTTTCAATAGAGCCAGTAAATACAATGTTTCCATATGTAAATAAATAACATAAAGAAAGAATTACTTTAAAGTAATTATCTTTATGAAATAAAGATAATGCTTTGTAGATTAGAACAACAGTTATTGTTGAAGTTAGCGATGAAAATATTATCATAGCAATTATCTTATCAATAGTAAAACCCGAAATAAAATTTATAATTGGTTTAGATATTAAAAGATATAAAGGATGAACATGCGCTCGGGAGTCATTAAACCAACCAGTAGATAATAAACTTATTACTCTAACAGAATCTGAATCAAATAATAAATTATAATTTTCACTAAAATCAAGATTGTAAAACAAAAGTAATCCAATAATAACATTAAATAAAAGCGAAAAAACAAATAAATATTTGATTATTTTATTATCTTTAAGTTTATTTAAATTTAGATTTTTCATAATGATCACTCGCTTTATTTTGTTTTTTTAATATTTTATTTATCCTATCTACTATAACTTGTACTCCAGGGACACATGCAACTATTATTATTGGCATATAATGAATTATATATCTAGGTGTTGTTTCCCAAATCATAAGGAAAGCAAGTAAACCAAATATAGTTAAATAAAATTTATTACTAATATCTTTGTTTATTTTTACTGAATGAATTGCTCCAACAACTAAAGATAAATAAATAAATAATAATACAGCTATATCTTTAATATAATAATATTCAAAATAGTCTCTTCCTTCAAATAATAATTTATGGAAAAAATTTTTTTTCATTAATGGACTCTCAGTAATTACTAAACAGCCACTAAATGAACCATCTCCTAGTGTAAATAAACTTTTACGATATAAAAAATGAATATAATTAATTGGTCCATATTCTTTTAATTTTTCTTTTATTTTCTTAACATTAGCTTTAATCATATTTTCCTTAGTTCCTTGTTTAAAAGTAAAACTATACAAGTCTGCATTATAAGCTCCAACATGATTTTTGCCTTCAACTAAAGAAGGTCTTTCATATAATCCCATCATTATCCAATGAGTATATGGTAGTGCTCCTTCCTTATTTTGCATAAATTGTAATCGATTTTCTGGCACCTTAAATAAAAGTAAAAAAGCAAAAATAAATATTACTATATAACTTAATTCTTTCAAATGATTTTTCAACTTATTATTTATAATAATATCAATTAATATTCCTAAAAAAACTATAATACAAGTAAATTTTAATTTCATTCCAATTACAATTAAGAAACTCATTAGAACTAGTAAAAAAATATTTTTCATATTAATTACTAATTTATTATTTTTTCTTTCTAAGCATAGATATGTATATATAATAGCAATAGGTATACACATAGTTATTGTATCAGAGTAAAAAATAGGTAAATATATATAAAATGCTGATGATAAAATAACTAATATTACCCCATAAATACTTAATTTATTACCAAATATTTTTTTAATAGTTAAAACAGTCAAAATACCTGCTATATTTACTAAAATAATATTTAATATTCTCAAGGCTATTAATGAGTGGTTTAATAATCCAAATACATTTAAAATTTTAAAAAATACTACTTCTAAAATAAATAAATATTTATTATTTGGGAAATTAATAAAATAAGTAAAATTAACTTTATCTATATTCCCTTTTACATAATTTAAAGCCGATTCATAAACAATTTTCCAATCCCATCCCGGAAGATTTTGCGTATAATAAAGAATTGTTATTTGCAATCCCAAAAAAATTATAAAACTTATTGCATAGAATATAATTAATTTTTTGTTGTTTTCTTTATACTTATTATTAATAATCAAAAAAATCAAGGATAAACAAATTAATCCAATAATAAAACTAATAATATTATTTTTTGTAGTAGCAGCATGAATAATTGTTTCATTAAAAAATAATATTCCAAAAATAATTAAAGAAAATATTATAGCAAAACAAATTAAAAATAATTTCATTAAAATTGTGTTATTAGATTCACTATTTTTTTTCTTAATCTTATTTACTTTACTTATTTTACTTTTAGAATTATTTTTTTTGGATATAATCTTTTCTTTGTTTGTCATTAAATTTATCTCCTTTACAATTTATTTTAGTTATTTGATTTCCATTAACTAAATATGCTTCTTTAGCATAATCTAGCATTGCTTTATCTGCTTTTATTGAGTCAGAATAAAATGCCTTAATAGAATTTTTTTTATAAAGTTTTTCATATCTATTTATTTTTTCATAATCATGACAATTTTTTGACTCAAATTTTCCAGTATGCTTATTTACTTTAGTGGCAATTACTTTATCAATATTTAATTTCTTTTCTAAGGGAATAAGCAAAAATTCTGGTGAAGCAGAAATTATAACATCAGAATTTTTAGAATGTTTTAAATACCAAGGTTTTATTTTCTTGTAATTTTTATTCCAAAAATCTTCCACATAACCATCAACATCCTTGATTCTTTTTAAAAAACTAAATATTTTTTCTTTCATATAATCTTTATTTTTTATTTTTAAAATATACGCCAAAATACCAAATAACTGAATTGGTAAAAATATAAATATTGAGGGTTTTCTTTTTAAACAATATATATAAAAATCTATTGAGGAATCTCCATCATATATTGTTTTATCAAAATCATAAGCATTTATCATATAACATATAATAGTAAAATCATTACTACTCCATATAATATTCCCATAGATAATAATATTTTATCTGATAATATTACCTCTATTGGATCCCCATGTGAATTACCCTCAATATTTAAACTATATAATTGTAATATTACTATAACTAAAGGAATAGTCCAAAATAAATAATCATTACCAACATGAGTAATAGTTGTTGGATCAACACACCATAGAGTATATGAAACTATGGCTAAAGCAAAAGCAACATACATATTTTTTTCTAAAAAATTTTCATTATATAATGCTAATACTTTTCTACTTTTATTACCATTCTTTTTAATTTCATTTCTTCTTTTACCAAAACCTAGAAAGAAGGCACCAAATATTATCATAAGATATAAGTATTTAGACACTTCTACTCCTACAACAATTCCTCCATACATAACTCTCAGAACAAATCCAAATACTATAATTACTACATCAATAATTGGAATATTTTTTAAACCCTTGCTATATAAAATGTTTAACATAATATAGAATAAAGGAATAATAAAAGTAATAATATTGTGATTATTGTTATAAAGAATAAAAGAAACAACACAGGTAATTAAAATTAAAAATATCATTATAATAATAGCCTTATTTTTAGAAATAGCTCCTTTAGCAAGTGGTCTATTTTTCTTTATAGGATGCATTTTATCTTTTTCTATATCATTAATATCATTTAGAATATAAACAATTGATGATGAAAAACAAAAAATTATAAATGCTATTAATAAAGTAACTAAGTAGTTTTTATTTAAAATATTAGTACTAAAAAAGACTGGTAAAAAAATCAAAATATTTTTTAACCAATGTTTAGCTCTTATTAAATCCAGATAATCTTTCATATTAATCTCCATTTCTTTTTTCTAATTTATTATAAATTATCTTTTTAATTTCTTTGGTAATTAATTTATATCCTTCTTCTGATATATGCAGTCCATCTTTAGTATAATCTAATTTTAAATTACCTTCATCATCACACAATTTAGTGTATAAATCTATATAATTATAATTGTTTTTTTTAACTTTTTCTTTAAGTAATTTGTTTATTTTTTTTATTCGATTATTTTCTCTAATGGTTACCATACCTAAATCTATTTTATCATTATTGGTATTTTTATTAACTGGATAAATTGATTCAACATATATTTCCGTATTTTTTCTATTTTTATGAATTAAATTACAAATTTTAATAATATTATTTACTATTTCTTCATTTGTCAATTTAGTATAAGCAATATCATTTGTACCAATAAGTAAAAACACTTTTGTAGGATTATATCTATAAACTCTTTCTTCCATATGATCTAAAATACTTATGGTTTGATCCCCACTGATACCGCTATTAACAACTGGTAAATCTACATAAAATTTTTCTAAATCATAAAAGTCTGTTATAGAATCTCCTAAAAAAACATAATTTTCTTTATCAAAATTTATATTATTATTTATTATTTGTTTTTGAGCTTTACTATCCTGTTTTGCTTCTACTTTTTTTATAAAATTTGCTCTAAATAGACCAACAAAAGTAAATAATGCTAAAATGACAATTATACAAGTTGGCATTAAATTTTTAAGATTTCTTTTTGAGAATACAAATTCTTTTTTTGTAGCTTTTTTACATACAATTTTAGTAACATCTTTTATAGAATAACACACATATACATTTTTTCGCTTTTTGTAATCTAAGTTAACTATTTCATTATCAAAGCAACAAATAATAACTTTTTTCTTTAAATTTAAAAAATAATCAATTTTTTTGGTATTATACTCTGTAATTACAAAATCACAATTATCATAATTAAAATTATAATTTAAATCATCTAATATAAATATCTTTGTTTGTATCTTTTTTTCATAATTTCTAAGTTTTTTTATTAATTTATATTTGTGTTCAATATCTATTGATATTAATAGCATGTCATTTCACCTTCATTTACATATAATTATATCTTAGTTCATCATTTTTGCAAAGGCAATATATATTTTTTTATTTTTTCTAATTTAACTTTATGGGTAATAAAACTATAAGACTTTTCTAAGAAAATTGCAATTATCGAAGTTAATATAATATTAATTATTAATAATATAATAAAAGTTAGGTAAATATTTGATATTTTAATGTAATTTAAGATAATAAATAGTAATGATGAAGATACTCCTTGAGCAAAGTAATAAAAAATAGCATTTTTACCAACATAATTAATTACATTTGATTTTTTTATTTTCAGCTTATCTTTCAAATACCAAAATAATATTATTTGAAAAGCTGCTATAAATAGATATGGAAAAGATGGCGGAAACTTTATATTTTGAAGATTATTTATTGTTAAATTATTAACTTTAAAAACTATTAATAATAAACATAAATTTACTATAGCATAAATAAAAGTCTTCTTTAAGTCAATTTTAAAATTTCTAGATAAATAACCAATCAAATACATAATTGAATAAAAAGAGGTATAAGTTGAAAAAATAAAATTTGTTTTTGAAAAAGATGAATATCCAAATATTAATAATATTAAAATAATTATATTTATTAAAACTTCTCTTCTTTTATCACTATCTTTTATAAAATAATTAACTAAAGTTATTATTATTGAACATAAAAGAGAAACTCTAATATACATAGTTAAAAACCAAATGCTTCCATGTACTACATCTAAAGCAGTATTATTTGGAAAAACATAAAAAAGCCAATGAAAAACATCAGATAATGTAAATGTATCCCTATAAAAAACGAATAATACAAAAACATAAAATATTAGAAAATATAACCATTTTTTCCATTGATTAATTATTCCTTTAATACTCTTAGCAACCGATTCATTAAAACTATATGTTATTCCAGAGATGTACATAAATGCAGGTATATCTAGTAATAAAGTTAAATTTTTAAACCAAACTGGCAGATAAGTCTCACCAGACCAAAAAGCCGTGTGAATGACAATTATCCAAAGAGCTGCAATACCTCTTAAAAAATCAATATTGTAATTTCTTTCTTTCATATTTTACTTCCTTTACTTTTTTACTTGTATTCTCCATTGATATTTATATATTACATCATTACTATCTAATTCTTTTACAAACTTATAGTTTATTCCTTTATCTTTTAAAACATATTGATACCCATATGATTCTTTTTCGGTACTAATTGTTAAATTCTTAGCACATTTCATTTCATTTAAATCATTATTAATTATCTTAAATGATTTTAATTGCTGATTATTTGTATCAATAAATAAATATATATTGATAATAAGTGGAATAATTAGTATATATTTAGCATAATTTAAATATTTTTTATTTATATATCTAGAAATATAAATAGTCAAAAGAAGTGTTCCAATAGTAACAAAGTAAAAATAAGGAACATATCTTGCCCACCAAGCTTCACCTGTCATAATCATTGAAATTATTATAGATAAAATTGTTATAATTACATATTTTAATTTATCTTTATCTTTTATTATAAGAATAATTAAAGACGGAATAAACAAAATAATAGAAATTATTAAAGATAAAGTAAATAGCGGGCCAAAACCACCAATTCTAACATCAGGTAAATTTATTTCTTCAATTTCTGAATTATATATCTTAAACGGATATTTAAATTTTGGTTTTAACATTTCATATGTAGTATTTTCTGTTTTTGAAAATAATGCATATGTAAATTTTTCTATTCCATTTAATTCACCAAAATCTTTTGGTTGCATTTTAGTAACTATATCTACTTTGTCTTTACCAATAAGAGGATATAAAGGATTATGATGATCAACTAAATTTTTTACATAAGAATTTGAGCCTACTAAGAGAATAGCAATAAAATATATTAAGACAAATAAATAAGTAATTTTTTTGAAATTTTTAAAAAAATTCTCGTCTTTATGATACTTAAATATCCAATAAAAATAAAAAATAGCGGCAATAATTCCTGAGCACATAAGTCCAGTAAATTTTAAATTAGAAAAAATTGCGACAATTGCTGCTAGCGAAATCCAAATGTTTTTATTTTGATTTTTTTCCATTGGACTAACATTAAAGAGCAATAATAATTCTATTAAAAAACAAATTCCCATAATCCCATCTAAATAATAGGAAAATAATTGTGATAAGACAATAGGATTTAAGACCGATAAGATGGAGATAAATAATGACCATTTTTTATTGATAATTTTTCTTAAAATATTGTAGACTATTATTGATAACATAATTGAGATAATAATTGTAATACATTTACCAGATTCAATATTGCCAGTCAAATTATACATAACAGCGCCAATTATCCAAGTAGCCTTGGGATAATGTTCTACCCATAAATCTAATCTAGAATTACTATCGATTGCTACTACATTACTATTTGTCTTTTGAAAATTTTTAGCTGAATCATGTATTGGATTCCAACCATTTTTTATAAAGGCAATAGCAGTTTTATGATAAGTATTTCCATCGGCTGTTAAATCATAAGTTTTAGTTGCCAAAAATGGCAAAAAAACTGTTAACGCCAAAAATATAAAAATAATTATATATAAATGTTTTTTATTATGTATAACTTTATGTATATATAATATTGGTATAATTAAAGATATAATCTCTATTAATCCTAATATATTATTAATATTTAAAATTGAAGTTACAGAATAAATAATTAAAACACTTAAAAAATATAAGCAAAGCATAAAAAATAATTTCATTGAATTAGATGAAAATAAATTTTTATTATAGTTATTTGTTTTCATAATTTCCCTCGCTTAAAGTATTTTAACATATATTATAAATTTAATAAACTATATAATTTACAGTATATTAAAGAAAATATTTCATTTTTTTCAATTATTCTTTTAAATATATTCCTTTTTTTAAAATAATTATTATTTTTGTAATTGGGAATATTTTTCTCTAAATATTGAAAACTTTCTTTAATAAATTTCTTTCTTATTTTTTTATTTTTTTGGTATCTTTGTTGAATATTATAATTGCAAAGTATCCTTATAGTTAATTCATCAACTACATCATTATAATTTTCTTTGTTTTTAAAATATTTTCTAACTTGATCAATAATTTTAATTATGTCAAATACTTTTTCATCTCTAATTGTTGTTTCACTTTTATTGTGAACGACATAATAATTTAAGCATTCATTTATTTTACCAATATTTTTAGCTTTATCCAAAGATTTTACAACAAAAGGTACATCTTCATATTTTAATTCTTCATCAAAACGAATTTTATTATCTACAATTAATTTTCTTTTATAAATTTTATTCCAAGGGGCTAAATTAATATCAAGTAATAAATTAGAATTATCTTTTAAATTTGTGTTTTTAAAATCAGGAATAATTTCTTTAATTGTTTGATTAGTGTTTTCTATTTGTTTATAAAAATCACAAACAACTACATCTAATTTTTCTTTAGATGCTTTTTCATACATTTTTTCAAACATATTTTTATCTACATAATCATCACTATCAACAAAGCCTATGTATTCACCTAAGGCTTTTTTAATTCCTTCATTTCTAGCATGACCAATACCTTTATTTTCTTTTAAATTTAGTAATTTAATTCTCTTATCAGAGTATTTATTTACTTTTTCTAAGGTATTATCTTTAGAGCCATCATTTACAACAATAATTTCAATATCTTTAAGTGTTTGATTAATTAAACTTTTTAAACACTTATCTATATATTTTTCAGCATTATAAGCTGGAACAACTATTGATACTTTTACCATTCTCATCTTCCTTTAAAATATAATTTGGGATTTATCCTTAAAATTATTTTTTTTATTTTTCTCGCAATACTATTACTTAATATATTATCGTAAACTTTATCTTTTTTTAATTTTTTTAAGTAAGCTTTATAATCATCTTTTTTTAATTCTGTAACTTTTTGAATAAGACTATTACTTATATAACTTTTAAATATTTTAGAATTTAAGTCCGTTTTATCTATTTCTTTTATTAAAAATTTATAATGATTATAAAAATCCTTTACTTTTCTTTTAGTATATTTATAATTATCATTATTCATTATACTACCATTTCTTTGATAATAATTATAACCTATATAGGAAATAGATTTTATTTTTGGAGCTTTAATAATAATTAAAGGAACTATCCCAAAATCTTCATGTAATGTATTTTTCTTAAAGGAAAATTTTTCTTTTAAATAATATTTCCTTTTTATAGCATAGCACCATATGGGATCAATAAATTTGTAATTGACAATCTTATTAAAACCATCTACCCCATCAGTTGTCGAAAAAGATTCTTCATTAAACTCTTCTTTTTTCCCATTTTCATAAACTTTTCTTACTTGATATCTTATTACATCAGGATTATCATTTGTCTCTTTATCTAATTTACAAAGTAAATCTTTAGATAAAAAATCGTCGCTATCCAAAAAAATTAAATACTTGCCAGTCGCTTTTTTTATAGCATTATTTCTTGCTTCACTAACTCCCAAATATTTTTGATTAATTAATTTTATATTATATTTTTTTAAAATTTCTAATGTATTATCCGTACTACCATCATTTACGACAATAACTTCATAATCTTCAAATGTTTGATTAAAAATACTATCTAAACATCTTCCAATTAATTTCTCCATATTATGAACAGGAATAATTATGCTAAATTTTTTCATATTATTTTTTTTCATTTGTTTTTTTCCTTTTTTTTCCATTATGTTCAAATAAAATATTAGTTTTTAAAATAAAGAATAACAATAAAATCGCTAATGCTATATAAATAATAATAGCTTGTTTAGGTTCTTTTAAAACATATAAAATGGAAGTTGTAGCAAATAAAATAGTAATTATGTAAGCAATTAAAACAGTTTTAGTTTGTGATTTATTAAGTTTTAAAAGTTGATGATGAAAATGTTCTTTATCAGGAGTAAATATTTTTTGACCTTTTAAAATTCTACGAATTATAGCAAAAAATGTATCAAGTATTGGTACGGCTAAAATAATTATAGGAATTATTAAAGATTGTAAAGTTACATTTTTAAAACCAAGTAAAGAAATTACAGCAATAATATATCCTAAAAAGTAACTTCCTGTATCGCCAACATAAATTTTAGCTGGTGGAAAATTGTGAACTAAAAATCCTAATGTTGCACCAATCATGATTAAACATAATGTTACATCAAGACCTCCTAATTGGTCTAAAGCAAGAGCAATTATTGCTATGGTAATAAAATAAATTAAAGAAATTCCCGATGATAATCCATCAAGTCCATCAATTAAATTAATTACATTCATTAATCCTACCATAAAAAAAACTGTAAGAATTGAATTAAAGGGATCAGGAATATTTAATGTCAAACCAAATATAGTTATTACTCCTAAGTTTAATTTGCCATATAAAACTACAACTAAAGATGCAATTATTTGCACTAATAATTTATATTTGGCTTTTACAGGATTGATATCATCTATAATTCCTGTTACTATCAATAATATACCACCCATTAAAATCGGAAGCATAATTTTTTCAGTTTGGGCAAATAAAATATAGCCCAACATGAATGAAAAGAATATAGCTAACCCACCTAATGTTGGCATAGGCACTTTATTTATTCTTCTTTTATTTGGTTTATCAACTGCTCCAACATGAATAGCAACTTTTTTTACAATTGGCACTAAAAATGTTGAAGCTAAAAATGTTATAAGCACAATTAAAAATATATTGTGTCCATTTACATACAACTTCATAAAACATCTCCTGTAATTATTATACCCTAAAATAATTATTATTAAAAGAAAAGTTTTATATCTAATAAATATATGAAGTTGACATTTTATTAAATTTTTGCTAGTATATTTGCAATTTGAAAGGAAAAAATTATGAATATTATTGAAAAAATTATTGATTATGGAAATTATTTATTAAATGAAAATACTATAGATTTGATTAAAAAAGCTAAAGAAGAAGATAAAAATTATAGAGAAACTATTACTTTTGATAGTTATATATTAAGAACTAAAAATAAAGATATAATTATTAAAAAACAACAAAATTTAACTCCACCTGTTATAAATTTTATGAAAGCATCAGAATATGAAAATACATTCCATGAAAATCCTGACTTTTTATTTGACACATATAAAGTTCTTATTAAAGAACCAAATAAAGTTACTCATAAAGATATTAAAGTTGGTAGAAAAGTCCTTTATTATCCTGAAGATATAGAAAGATTTCCATTTAAAAATAGTAAAAACATAATAATAAATGAAAGAATTTTTACTAACGAAAAAGATTATTTACAAGTTAATAATGCTATAAGTGGTTTATTTGAAGGAAAAGATATAAATGATATAAAAGAAGTTATAGGTGATAATAATACATATAATATTTATAAAAATAGTATGTTATCTGGTAAATATAATGACTTTGTAAAAAGAGTTTCTTTATTAAATAATTTCAGTGTTGATAAAGATCCTGAAGAAGTATTAAATAGTATCCAAAAGAAAAAGACTTTATAAGTCTTTTTTACATTTCATCAAGTAATTCATCAATACTTTTTCTTTTTTCTTTCTTTTTTTTGGCCATTTCTTTTATTTTTTTAGAATCTATTTCCATAGTTTTTTCATTTTTTACTTGTTTTTTTATTTCTTTTTTTTCAATTTTTTCTTCTTTTGCTTTTTTATCTTTTTTATCTTTTTTATCTTCTTTTAAAGAAGAAAATTTTCCTTTATTTTTTGGCTTTTTTAAAGCTAAAATTATAACAAATATGAATAATATTAATACGCCTGCTATTAAAGCTAAACATACAATTTTTAAATCACGATTTTCTTTATTAAGTTTATTATAAATTGAATCATCATATCTTTGTAAAGTTTTTTCTTCTATGTCATAAACATAGTAACCTTTTTTGCCAGTCTCTAAGTTAATACCATAAACTAATGCAAATTTTGAAGATGAATTTAATTTATAAGCTGTTACATCTTTACCATTAATATTTATTTTCGTTATTATATAACCCTTTGGGGCTTTTTTAGAATCAACACTTAAAATTGTAATATAATTAGATTTTATTTGATTAAAAGCAGAATATTTTTTTGTTTTAAGATTATAAATATAATAAGCAATATTACCTTCCTGATCTTTTAACCCTACAACATAAATTTTAGCTTTTTCATTATATAAAGCCGGAATATCCTGTTTTCCGATTTTAACAGTAGTTTTAGTAAATCCATCCATATCTTGTAATAAAGATGCCTTCTTTACTACATTATAACTTTTTCCATCTAGAGATACTTTTATTGGATTTTCATCAATTACTGTTACAATCACAGTATATACTTTTGCATTTCCTCTTTGACTAGTTACAGTTATTGTAATCTTATTTTCACCTTCAGAAACTTCAATTTCTCCCGCACCAGTAACAGTTGCTGTAGAGTCTTCTTTAACAGCATTGACATTTATTTTTTCTGTTCCTGCATCAAGAACAGC
>CANRDL010000016.1 GCA_947629405.1 uncultured Bacilli bacterium | reverse complement strand
TTCCTTTAAATTACGTGCATTTACCAAAATACACTACTCCCCTTTTAATATAGTGCACTTTTCTTAAAACTTAACGAATGAATTTTACGAAGGGATTTTACATCAAATAATAAATTCATACAAAAAGAAAAATTATTTGACATTTTTGCCAAAAAAAAATGCATATTTAAATACATTTATTTACATATTTTTTTAAATATAATTCTTGTTATTGGTTGAATAATAAATAATTGGGATATTAAAGCAAAAGGAAAATTTAAAACTACTTTTTCTAACCAAAAAGGAATAAAATTAACTAATAAATACTTTAATGATCCACCCTTTATTAAAACATCAATAATACCATTATATAAAATAGTTGCTAAAAAACTCATCCAAGGACACATTACTAATACTGTTGCGCAAACAATAACAGTACTTACAATAAACGGATCAGTTTTTTTAGGATTAACCGCTTTAAAAGCAATTTTTAAAGCTAAAGGCGATCCAATAAAAACGGCACTAAAATAAGCTAAAACAAGTTCAATTGGAATAAAGATCCAAGAATTTTTAATTATATCAACATTAAAGCCACCTGCTTCATATGATGAACAATAAAATACAAAACATGGAACAGTAATTAAGACCGTAATAAAGGCATATATTAATTTTTGCTTTCTAGTTTTTGGCATACTACACCTCCTTTAAAACATAAAAAACACATGTGATCTGACTATTTATTTTATTCTGTAATCAGATTTACAAGCCGAAGCTTCACATGTGTCTTCTAAAATAAATTTACTAAATAAATTTATCATTTTTTAGGCATTATTGTCAATAATTTTTTATTTTATTTAATATAGATAATTCTTTTATTTTTAAGTTATGATTTATTCCTGTTCCTAATTCAACATCAGGTTTAACATTTTTACCGTGATAGTCACTACCACCACTTATTAATAAATTATTTTCCTTTGCTATTTCTAAGTAATAATCCCTTTCTTCTTTAGAATGAATTGAATGATATACTTCAATACCTTTTAATCCATAACTAATCATTTCTTTTAATAAAATTAAAAATTCTTTTTTAGATAATTCTAATGTCTTTGGGTGGGCTAAAACAGGAATGCCACCACTATTTGTTATAAGTTCTAGGCATTCTTGATAACATAAGCCCTTATTTGTTTGTCTTATTTTATTATAGACGTCTATTAAATACTTATCAAATGCATCTTGCATTGTAGTGGCATAACCATATTTAACACAAAGTTTAGCCAAATCGGGACGACCTAAATTATGATTAGCATTAACTAATTCTTTTATATCTTCATAGTTAAATCTAATTCCATAATCTCTTTTAATTTGTTCCATTAATGATAAAACATAATTAATACTATTATTTTTCAAATCTACCATTTTTTTATTTAGGGCTTTATTATTTAAATCAATGTCATAACCTAAAATATGCATTCTTCCTTTATTTACTTTGGCAGATAATTCTATACCATTAATAACTTTTATTCCACTATTTACAATTATATCGTCATTCCTATTAATTGTTTTAATTCCCGCAATAGTATCATGATCTGTTATAGCAATTGTTCCTATGTTTTTATCTACGGCTAACTGGATTAATTCTTTTGGTGAAAGTTCACCATCAGAATAATTAGTGTGGGCATGTAAGTCAATAAGTTTTTGTTCCAATTGGCTAGTATTTTTCTTTGCTTCATAATAATTATCTATTACTTGAAGCAATTCATTTTTAAATATTTCATAACGCACATTAGTAGATTTATAATTTGAAATAATACTTTTTAAATCTTTTAAATTTACTTTTATAATTTCAAATTTTCCTTTTTTTTCAGAGTTAGATAAATTAATTTTACTAAAATCAACATTATAATCTCCATTAATAACATAAAAAATTGTTCTAGTTAATTTATTTATTTTTTCACTTGAATCTCTGACCGGATAATTTTTTAAATAATTATCTATCCTTACTAAAGGTTTTTCATATTTTAAATTAATATCAAGACCCAACTCTTCTTTTATCTCTCTTTTTAAAGCATCATCAATATTTTCTTCTTTTTCAATTTTTCCACCGGGAAGCATAAATACATCGGCATAATTTATTAAGATTATATTTTCATTGTCATCAATTATTAATGCTCTTACTTTATCTTTTATAACATCAATATCTTTAATATTTAAGTTATTTTCATTATTTACTATTTTATTCATACTACTCCTTTTTTAAAACTAATTTTTTCCCCTCTTCGGCTGCTATTGTATTTTCAAAAATTTCCTTGGCTTCATTTACATAAATTTCTTTGTCTACTGTTGGATAAAAATGAGTTAACATTAATTTTTTAACATTGGCTTTTTTGGCAATTGTTGCCGCTTCATAGGCATATAAATGGTTATCACTATTTTTATCAAGTTCTTTAAAATAAGTTGATTCGCATATTAATAAATCAGCATCTTTAGCAAATTGTTCTAATGAATTATTTTGAAAACCAGTATCGCCAGAATAAACAACCTTAAAATCACCATTGGAAATTTTAATACTATAGGTTTTTAAAGGATGAGGATTTAAGGAAAAAGTAATTGTCATATCACCATGAACTATTTTTTCTTCACCATCATATTTAATAAAATCCAAATAATTTTCTGGACTATAATTCATTAAATATTGAAAATCCATTATCGGTTTTTTAGTATTTTCATCTAAATCTCCACTTGGGACAAATACTTTTACTCTATCTTTTAAAAAGCCTAAGTTATTATTTACAAGAGAGCCATAGGCAAAGTCTCCAATACCTGAATAATGGTCTAAGTGCAAATGGGAAATAATAATGTATAAATTATTAAGTTTATTTTCCATATCAAAATATCTAGAACAACCACTTCCACAATCTAATAAGACTCTTTTATCACCACATTCAACTAAAAATCCTGGACAATTTTTATTTTCATGACAAAATGGGGAAACAGTACCAAGTGGTGTTACGATTAAATCTTTCATAATTTAACTTCTCCTTCTTTTTACTAACATTCTTTCTTCCACAATTGGATCAACATAATTATTAATACTTTTATTTAAATTAAATATTTCTTTAACTACACTTGATGAAACAAATTGATATTCTTTATCAGCACTTATAAATAGAGTATTTACTTTATTATTAGAAATCTCTTTGTTGATTGTTGCTAATAAAATTTCTTCATTAAAATCATTAACTCCTCTTACTCCTCTTAAAATTGCTGAGCATTCATATAATAGGGCAACATCAACGGCTGATTTATCACTGCTGACAACTTTAATTTTATCATTATTTTTATATATTTCCTTTATCATATCTACTCTTTCCTGAATTGTAAAGAAAGGTTCTTTTTTAGTAGGATTAATAAGTACCGCTACCAATATTTCATCAAAGGCATTTAAAGCCAAAGTTTGTTCAATAACATTCATATGACCCTTAGTTATCGGATCAAAACTTCCTGGATACATTATTTTTGACATAGTATCTACCTCCTTTTTCCATATCTTTTTCGTTATTATCTATTATAAAATCAAAATCATCATAGTTATATTCAACACTTGCCTGTTCTCTTAAATCAAAATCTGTATCTGAAATATTATCTCTTTTTACAGCTCTTGCTTTTCTAATTGATAAAGGTGTATCAACTAATATTTTAATATCACACATATTAAAAAATTTAGTTTTTGTTAAAAGTATCCAATCTAAAATAATAATTTTATTTTGGTTATTTTCCAATATTTTATCAATTTCTTTTTGCATGTATTTCCAAGTAATATCAGATAAATGTTGCATTTTTTCTCTAGAAGCAAAAACTAATTCGCCCAGTTTTTTTCGATTGACTTTATTATTAGCTAAAATATCTTTACCAAAAAACAACATCAATTCATCTTGAACCTCTTTAATTGTCAAAACATCATGACCTATTTTATCAATATCTAAATGAAGTATTGAGTCAGAATTAGATATTAGTTTATAAGTATTACAAATTTCATTAGCAATAGTACTTTTTCCACTTCCAGACTTTCCACATATTCCAATTAACATATAATCACCTCTTTCAGTTGTAGTATATAACATTTTTTGTTATAATTAAAATATATATTGGATATGATTAACATAACTGGAGGTTATTATGGATATTAATTTTGAATTATATAAAATTTTTTATACGGTTGCCAGAGTTGGAAATATAACAAAAGCATCTAAGGAATTAATGATTTCGCAACCAGCAATCAGTAAATCTATTAAAAATTTAGAAGATGCCTTAGGAGGAGAATTATTTATCAGAACAAAAAGGGGAGTTATTTTAACATCTGAGGGAAAAGAATTTTATAACTACATAAAAAAAGCCCTAGAATATATTTATAGTGCTGAAAATAAATTTAAAGACTTCATTAATCTAGAAACAGGAAATATAAAGATTGGAATTAGTACAACTCTTACCAAAGAATTTTTGTTACCATATTTACAAGACTTTCATAAAAAATATCCGAAAATTAATATTGAAATTGTAACTAATATTGCCAGTGAATTAATCCCCATGTTAAAAAATGGCCTAATTGATTTAGTTATTTTTAATGTTGTGGAAGAAAATTACAGTGATATAGAAGTAATTAAATGTAAAAAAATTCATGATTGTTTTGTAGTAAATAAAGACTATCATGAATTATTAAATAGAAAAATAGCATTAAAAGAACTAAATCAGTATCCTTTAATTTTACAATCAATAAGTTCTAATACTCGAAAAATTTTAGATAACACTGCCAAAAAATATAATGTGGTTTTAAAACCAAATATTGAACTAGCCAGTTACACTTTAGTAGTAGAATTTGCTAAAATTGGTTTAGGAATAGGATATGCTACTAAAGAATATATACAAAAAGAAATTGAAAATAAAAAATTGTTTATTTTAGATATAAAAGAAGAAATACCAGAAAGGTATATAGGAATAGCTCTTTCTAAAACTCATTTACCAAGTTTTAGTGCAAAAAAATTAGTAGAATTTATAACAAAAATATAATTAATTCTTTTTTATTTTAATAGGATTAACATGAATAACAGTCAAATATATTTCATCTATTTTTTTATCTATTTCTTTTTCTAATTTATTAGCAATGCTATGACTTTTAAAAGTTGATAAATTACCATCGACATAAATTGTAAAAGATATTTGATATTTATAACCAACAGGGGTTGAATTAAAATGAATAACTTTTTTAATTTCTTTGTAGTTATTAATTATATCAAATACTTGTTGTTTAGTTTCTAAAGATATTGATTTATCCATTAAAACATCATAGCTTTTTTTAAATATTTTAAAAGAAGTGATAATAATCCACAAAGATATGATAATTCCGGCAATACCATCAAAGAAATAAATGTTATTTGCTGCTAGTAAACAAGATATTAAGTTGATTAAAGTTAATATACAATCATTTCTATGATCTTTTGAATTAGCTTCTATTAATAAATTATTAATTTTTTTCGATAATTTATGTGTATATAAATAAAGAAATAATTTTACTCCGATAGTAATAATACAAACGATTATTAACCAAAAAGAATATATGTATTTTTTATGATAAATAATTGCTCTTATTGAATCAGAAAATATTACTAAACCCATTAAAATCATAGAAATACTAATTAATAAAGAATAAATATATTCTGCTTTACCGTGACCAAGATTATGATCATCATCTGAAGGCTTAGAAGCAACTTTATTACCAATAAAAGTCATAAGTGAAGAAAATATATCACCGGCACTATTAAAACTATCAGCAAGCATAGCTTGACTTTTAGTAATAAGGCCAATAATTCCCTTTATTATAAGTAAAAAGATATTGCCAATCATTCCTAGAACACTAGCATTATTAACATTTTTATATTTTTTCATAAATAAATCACCTAATTTTATGATTATATTAAAGTTTATTTCATAAATAATATATGATTATTAAAGTAAAACAATAATTATTTTTATCTAGATAAAAAAACTATTGATTTAATCAATAGTTTAATATTCATCATAATAAGCTTTTATTAATCCATCAAAAGTCCTATTTTGATCAATATTTTGCTCAGCATTTATTCCCACAAATCTAAAGGATAAAGTATATACCTGAGTACTATTTGCTGGTATTAATATATTTTTTGCTACATCAATATTATTTTTAGGAACAGGTTCAAAATCTTTTTTTGCTCCGCCATTAGTAGATGTTAAACTATATTTTAAATTTTCGGTTACAAAAGTATTTTCATAAACTTCCCAACTTAATCGATAATATATTGGATAAGAAGAAGTATTTTTAATGGTAAATGTACGACTAGGAATAGGTTTAGAACCATTCATATCATCTGGTAATACTTTTTCAGTTGGGGCAATTTTATCGTAATTTATTTCAAGCCCGCCAGTAGTTGTAACATTTGATGAAGGACCATTATTATTAATTTCTGGTAAAGTTGTCTCATTATTAGTTTGTCCTTTACTATTTGTATCAGGAGCGCCAATACAATTATTATCGCATTTTCCATCGCCATCTTCATCACACATCAAGTTACATTTACCGTTACCAGTAGTATCAACATTTAAATCAGGAACTCCATCACCATTTGTATCTATATCAAAATCGGCTTTTCCATCACCATCTTTATCTAAATTTAAATCTGGCCAACCATCACCATTAGTATCACAATTTAATTTACAAGCTTTTCCTTTTTTAGCTTTAGTTACTAAATTAGTATCTGGTTTTCTATCACCATCAGTATCTATATTAAAGACAGCCATTCTATTTCCTTTATAACTAATATTTAAATCAGGTTTACCATCACCATTAGTATCGATATCTACATCAGGTTTGCCATCATTATTAATATCAATATTTAAATCAGGAATTCCATCACCATCAATATCAATATTAACCTTATTATTATAAAAATAAATATAAGCTGAATAACCAGAAAGTGCAAGTGCTAATAAAAATAATAATATATATATTAAGAAAATTCTTTTCATATTTTTAAATTTAAAAGTAATTTCATTTTTTTTCTTGGTAACAAATAAATTACAAGGTAAAACAATAGTACCATTCTTCTTACTACTTACTAAATCAATACAGTTAAGAACCCAAGATTCTTCTATTTTTGTATCTGGATCATAAGCTAGTCTTAATATTTCCTTAAATTGTTCACTACTATTTTCTTTTAAACTATTAATACTAATTGTTGTCTTTTTAAATTTTTTATTTTTTAAAACATTTTTATCCATGTTTTTTACCTTCCTTATTTTATTACTTTTATATCTTTAATTAAGTATACCAAATAAAGATTTTTTTTTCAATAAATTATCTAATTAAAAAAGATAAATTAGTCACAATATAAAACTAATTTACCTTTTTTTAAACTTTTTTGAACATCAATTACTCTTTGATTTTCTGAACCACGCCATTTTAAAGTGGGATTATGTAATTTATCGACATATTTTCCATCAACTAAAACATCAATATATTTGAGTATTTCTTTATCTTTTAAATCTTTATCGAATAAAAATCCAGACCATACCCAAATATTTTTATTAGGGAATTTTTCTTTAAAAGCCGCAGCTAATTTAGTACTTCCTTCAATATTTATAGGATGTAGTGGCTCTCCCCCTAAAATTGATAAACCGACAATATAATCATTATCACACAATTCTAATACTTTATTAATAACTTCATCATTAAATTCTTTTCCTTCATTAAAAGGATGAGTTTCGGGATTAAAACAATTTTGACAATTAAAAGTGCAACCTTGCATAAAAATTGAAACTCTAACTCCTGGTCCATCGGAAATATCCATTTTTCTTATTTTATTATAATGCATATTTCTCTCCATTAAGCGTCTTTATTGTCGATATGTAAGACTCTTTCTTTTATTTCTTGAGTTCTTCCCTTATTCCAGAAATTACTGCCAATATATCCACAAGTACGACGAGCAACATTTAAAGTATCATGATTTCTGTTTCCACAATTTGGACAATACCATTCTAAATTATCATCAATTAGTATTTCGCCATCAAAACCACAATTTTGACAATAATCCGATTTAGTATTTAATTCAGCATACATAATATTTTCATAAATAAAATTAATTACTTCTAATACTGCATCAATATTATTTTGTAAGTTTGGAGTTTCAACATAAGAAACCGCTCCACCTGGAGAAAGTTTTTGAAATTCACTTTCAATTTTTAATTTTGAAAAAGCATCAATTTCTTCAAATACTGGAACATGATAAGAGTTAGTTATATAATCTCTATCTGTAATTCCTTTAATTTTACCAAATCTTTTCTTCAAGCATTTTGCAAATTTATAAGTAGTAGATTCAATTGGTGTACCATATACACTATAATCGATGTTTTCGGCTTCTTTCCATTCTTTGCATTTATCATTAAGTTTTTGCATTACTTGTAAACCAAATTCTTTACCTTTATCCTCAGTATGACTATGTCCAGTCATAAATTTAACACATTCATAAAGACCAGCATAACCTAAAGATATAGTAGAATAACCATTATGTAATAAATCATGGATAGGCGCTCCCTTAGGTAAACGAGCAAGAGCCCCATGTTGCCATAAAATTGGGGCAACATCACTAGTCGCTTTAGAAAGTCTTTCGTGTCTTAGTTGTAATGCTCTATGACATAATTCCAATCTTTCTTCATAAATTTTCCAAAATAAATCTAAATCTTTATCAGAAGATAAAGCAACATCAACTAAGTTAATTGTAACAACACCTTGATTAAATCTTCCATAATATTTTGGCTTGCCATTTTCATCTATATATGGAGTAAGAAAAGATCTACATCCCATACATGGATAACATTGACCATTACCATTTTTATCAATCTTTAACTTTAACATTTGTTTTTCAGAAATATAATCAGGAACCATTCTTTTAGCTGTACATTTAGCAGCAAGTTCAGTTAAATAATAATATTTGCTACCTTTTTTAATATTATCTTCTTCTAGAACATATAAAAGTTTAGGAAAAGCTGGAGTAATGTAAACTCCTTTTTCATTTTTCATTCCTTGTATTCTTTGATTTAATATCTCTTCGATAATCATGGCTAGTTCTTCTTTATATTCATCTGTTTCACCAAGATATAGACATACACTTAAAAATGGTGATTGACCATTTGTAGTAGTCATAGAATTAATTTGATATTGGAAAGTTTGAACACCATCTTTAATTTCTCTTGCTAAATCTTCTTTAGCAAATTTTTCACATTGTGCTTTAGTTAATTTTCTCTTTTTATATTTATCTAAGTATCTATTATAACTATCTCTTACAAATGGAGCAAGGTGTGTCATAGTAACAGTTGCTCCCCCATATTGAGAAGAAGTAACAGCGGTAATAATTTGAGTTGCAATAGTCATAGCTGTTAAGAATTTATGGGGTTTTTCAATCATAACGCCATTAATATTTGTTCCATTTTGCAGCATATCTTCCAAATTAATTAAATCACAATTATGTAAGGCGTTTTGAGCAAAGTAATCAGCATCATGGAAATGAATAATACCTTCATCATGGGCTTCAACAATATCATGTGGTAATAAAAATCTTCTTGTAATATCAGTACTAGTAATACCAGCTAAATAATCTCTTTGGGTTGTGACAACTTTAGCATTTTTATTAGAATTTTCACTATTCCAATATTCACTTTCGCCATCAATAAGTTCTTTTATTGATTGATCGGTAGTATTTGCTTTTCTTACTAATTCTCTCGTATAACGATAAGTAATATAAGTTTTAGCCAAAGTATATTTACCTATTGACATCAATTTTTCTTCAATAATATCTTGAATATCTTCAACTAAAATCCTTTTTTTCTTTAAACTTTCAATGTATTTTATTATATTTTTTATTTGAGTATCAGAAACTCTATCCTCTTCCAAAACCTCATTATTTGCTTTACCGATAGCAACTTTGATTTTTTCTGGATCGTAATCTACAATAGTGCCATCTCTTTTTATAATTTTCATTATGTACTCCTCCTACTTTATATTCAGTATAAATCTCGCTTTATTTTTTTCGCTGTTGCAATTGCAACAATTTTTAAAAATCAATAAAAAAATTTTTTTGATAAAAAAAATAACTTATAAAAGCTATTTATTTTAAGGATATTTTCAATTTTTAAAAAAATTTAAATTTTAAAATTAATACAAATTGTTTACACTACCATTTTACGTAAACTATAATAAATCATCGTATTCTTGTGTTTCAATATTTTCATCAATACTATTCATAATTTTATAAAGCAAGACATATAGCTGTTGAAGTTCAGAAGATGATAAACCAATATTTGAATATACTAAAGATGGGATATTACGACATTTATCTTTTAATTTTTTCCCTTCTTCGGTAAGAGTTACATATACATTTCTTTCATCATTGGCACTTCTATTTCTAACAATATAATCTTTCAACTCTAATTTTTTTAATAAAGGTGTAAGAGTCCCAGAATCAAGATAGAGTTTTTTTCCAAGTTCATTTACGGTTGTCTTTTCATCTTCCCACAAAGCTAGCAAAGTAATAAATTGGGTATATGTTAGATTAACTTCATCTAAAAGTGGTTTATATTTTCTTATGACTTCTTTTGAACAAACATAAAGGGGAAAACAAATTTGGCTTTTTAATTTTAATTCATCTTTCATACTTACCTCCTTATTAATTGTATGCAACTTAATTGTAACAATTTTTTTATTTTTTGTCAATTTTGGCACAGATTTTATCATATTGTTTATATAAATATTGAACCCCATTTTCTAAATGAAAATAGTGGATAATATAACATAAAACAAATACTAAAAGTATTATAGCAATAAAAACAAAAATATAACTAATACTAATTAAAGCCAAAAAAATTATTAAAAATAACGAATAAAATAATGTCACCAGTAAATGAATTTTTCTTTCATGCTGAAAAAAATTTATTTTAATTAAATGTTCTTGTTTTAATTTTGAAAAATCATATTTTTTATTGCTATTTAAAATTTTATCAATTTCTTTAATATAATTATCTAAATATTTTTTCATATTTCCCTTTCTATAATAAAAAAACTCCAATCGGAGTTTAATATTAATAATTTTCAGCTTTTCTTTCAAAATATGATTGAGGATGAGCACAAATTGGACAAACATCTGGAGCCTTTTTACCAACTACAATATGTCCACAATTTCGGCATACCCAAATAGTATCTCCATCATTAGAGAATACTAATTCATCATCAATATTTTTAAGTAATTTTTTATATCTCTCTTCATGTTCTTTTTCAATTTTAGCAACACCTTCAAAAAGAAAAGCAATATGGTCAAATCCTTCTTCTCTTGCTACTTTAGCGAATTCATCATACATGTCAGTCCATTCATAATTTTCACCATTAGCAGCTGCTTCTAAATTTTCTTTAGTAGATTTGATTTCTCCACCTTCAAGTAATTTAAACCACATTTTAGCATGTTCTTTCTCATTATTAGCTGTTTCTTCAAATATAGCAGCAATTTGTTCGTATCCGTCTTTTTTAGCTTTAGAAGCAAAATATGTATATTTGTTTCTAGCTTGACTTTCACCGGCAAATGCTGTTTGTAAATTTTTTTCTGTTTTACTTCCTTTTAATTCCATAAATTTACTTCCTTTCCTATAAATAAAATATATCAAAAACTATAAAAAAAAGCAATATTTGAATTGCAATTTTTAATATTTACTAATCTAGATATTTACTTTCTATTCCAAAGTAATTTTCTAAACTTTGCCAATCTCCCTCGTTATATAATTTTTTGGCTAAATCTTTTCCCACATATCGTAAATGCCAAGATTCATATTTATATCCAGTTTCTTTTTCTTTTCCTTCGGGGAATCTTATAATAAATCCATATAAATAACAATGGCTGTCAACCCATTTGCCTTCCGCAGTATTCGTAAATGAAGAATTAATAGTATTAAGATCAAAAGAAAGACCAGATTGATGTTCGGAAAAACCAGGCCTTGCTGAATAAGTATCAGCAGCCTCTTTTCCATCTCTTGCTACATATTTATTATAGACATTTTCTTGAGCCTTAAAAGCCCTAAAACCACTGGAAATATAAATATTTAAGTTAAGAGCCGCAGCATCTGCTTTCATTAAATTAAAAGCATCCAATACTTCTTTTTCTAAACCATTTCCATAATCTTCAGGTAAAGAATAAGTTTTATTAACAATTAAAACATCATCAATATATGTTACGCCATCCTTAACTTGAATTGTATAACCCTTTGATGTTTTATTAGCTTCATTTACAACCTCGGTAGTTTTTTGAGAAGTTTTTTTAGCAGCCTCTTTTTTACTTGTACTCTTGTCAAGATACAAGTATGTTCCCAAAATAACTCCGACAAATATAATTATTAATATTATTATTTTTTTTATCATAATCTAACCTCATAAAAATTATATCATTTAAAAAGAAACAGTTCAATTTAAGAATCTATTTCTTTAGTAAAATTTCCATTTTTAAAAATAGGAATGGTTTTGTTATCTTTAGTTATACCATCAATTTTTAAATCTTTGGTACCAATCATAAAATCAACATGATTTTTAGATTTATTAATTCCTTTTTTAATTAATTCTTTTTCCGACATTTTTAATCCGCCTTCATAAGTTTCGGAAAAGCCATCACCTAATGCTAAATGGCATGAGGCATTTTCATCAATTAAGGTTGTTTCAAACACTTTATTAATTTTAGAAATTGGTGATTTATAATTAACTAAGGCTACTTCACCTAAATATTTAGTTCCTTTATCAGTTTCAATAATCTTTTTTAAGACTTCTTTTCCTTTTTTAGCATCATAATTAATTACTTCACCATTTTTAAATTCAATGAAAAAATCTTCAATATAACTTCCCGCATATATTAGTGGTTTAGAACTATAAACTATTCCATTAGTTTTTAAATAGTGGGGAGAAGCAAAAACTTCATAAGTTGGCATATTTTCAATCCACCCATTATCACCAGCAGAAGAAAAATGATACTTGTCCGTAAGCCCAACATAAAGATCTGTTCCTAAGCTGTTAGTATAATGAAGAGTCTTTAAATTTAAACTATTTAATTTATCTTGTATATTATTAAATTTTTCAATTTGCTTATCCCAATTTTTAATTGGATCCCCATCTACCATACACATTTTGTAAATATAAGAAAATAATTTATTATAAGCATCTTTATCATCAGGAAATAACTTTTTAGCCCATCTTTTAGTAGGAAGGGCAGCAATACACCAAGCTAAAGATCCTGATTTTTGTAATTTTCGATAATATTGACAAGATGCTAAACTTACTTTGGAAACTTCGGTTAATTTATCCAATGAAATATCATCCATTAAACCCGGATTTTCGCCTTTTACCATTAAAAACGCGGAATTTTTTTTAGCATAGTCATTCCATATAGACCTATCAAATAATTTATTATTTTTAATATCCTCAAGTTTTATTTTCTTTAATACTCTATGATTTTTATTTGAATCAACACAATGTTCATAAATATCATTAACCCCAAGTTCTTTAGCTCTTTTTTTAATTTTATTTATTATTTTTTGATTTTCCTTATCATAATAAATAAGTAAAGGTTGTTCAGCTTTAATACTTAAACATTTAGTTAATAATAAATCAATATATTTATCTAGCATTTTTACCCTCTTTTCTATAAAGCATATTTTATTTGTTTTCTGTTATTATATTCATTTTCTAAAATATAATTCATTACATCCTTTAAATCATTATAATTCTTGATATCATAATATACCATTGCTTCATCAAAAATATCTTGAATCATTTTTAATTTTTTATTATTATTTTTAAAAATTAATTTGTCCCCAGATGTATGTTTACTTTTTTGATAAATTTCATAGTTTTTATATGAACTTTTTACTCTTTCTCCTTTAAATATGGTAATAAAAGTATATAAACTATTATTGTCACATAAACTTTTACACTTGGTTAAAAATTCATTTAAATATTTCTTTTTAAATTCTTTATCCATTCTGTCTTCCTCTTTATTCTTTGTAATTTATTAAATTAATCTTTCAATTTTACATTTAGGTATTAATTAAAACCCATATTCATATTCACAAGCATCTTTACAAGCCGCTTTTATATCAGAGTAGTTAAGTTTATCAGCATAATCATCAGAATTAATTGTCCATGGTTTTTCACTACCTGGAACACCAATTGCCGAATTACTTGATCCGTTATACCAATAATATCCATGAAAGTAAAAACTTCCCGTAAATGTATCTCTTTCACAGATATGATTTATCTTTTCATTTTTGGCTTTATTACAAGCTGCTTCACTATCATAGTATATAAAAGCTCCATTACTATGCGTACTAGGATAAGGTTTAGAATTAACAGTACATAATTTTCCTAAATGGTTATCATAGTTACATTGACAAGCATATTCTAAAAAATTTTTATATTGAATATAATGTTTACTATCACTACAATTTGGAGTTCTTGGTCCCCAATAGAATGCTTTTACAGGTGCATCAACATAGTTATTTGAATCAGGTTTATCTGGTAATTTACCTTTTGGAGTTGTTTTTGTACATTTTACATAAGTAGATTTTTGTCCTGATGCTCCGTAATTACCGGCTTTATCATAATATGCACATGATGCTTGACCTCCATTACCATTTGAATGACCAGTTGAATCTACAGGCCCACTCCAAGTTTTGCTGTCACTATTACATCCAGAGCCACCATTATCTGTACAAGAACATTCTAAATTATAGTTATCATTATCTTTAGAAGAAATAGTTACAGTTGGTGGTGTTTTATCTATTCTTACTGTTTTTTTATCACATTCTTTATAATTTCCGGCGTTATCGTAAAATGTTCCTGGGCTATAAGAACCATTAGTATTTGTGCTATAAGTTTTGCTAAGAGTATTATTATTGTTACATCCACTTCCGCCAGGATCACTACATGTTCCAGTTATAGTGACATTTTGGTTTGTCCAATTAGAACTACCAGCTTGGTACTTGCTATCACATTTAGGCGCTGTTTTATCAATTTTCATTGATTTAGAATCACTAGGTTTCGAACAATTTCCGGCTTTATCATATGCTTTAAATTGTACAGATGATGTTCCTTCAGCTTCTACATTTCGGTATTTACCTCTAACATTTGTAGCAGAAGCAGTTGCTCCAGATGTTGTATATAAATAGTAATCTATTCCACTTGTATCATCTGTTGCGTTTGCTTCTGCATATATACTTCTATTACTCCATGTATCTTTTATATACTCTTCTCCTAATACATTGGCAATATGTGCATTTGTATCATTTGGCTTAGGATTTTGATTATTACTTTTCCATTTATTCATTGTTACTGTAAGATTTTCTGGTGGTGTTTTATCTCTTTTTATTATTGCATATCCTTTATCATTTAATGAAAATCCATTCTTTCCAACACCTATTTCTATTTCGTATATTCCATCTTCTAAAAAACATATCTGTTGATTAAGTGGTTTAGTTTCCATTTTTTCTCCATTACGATATAGATTGTATGTGTATGATATACCACTACCTTCTTCTTCTAAATTTATACAGACATCATCTTCATCTTCACTATTTATCCATTCTCCTTCATAATCATCATCCCCTATTTTAACTTCTACCTTAGGCACTGTTAATTCGGTTTCTTTTGTAGTATAAATCTTTGTTGTTTTTGTTAATGTTATTCCTTCTCCACTTGTTCCACTTGTTACTGTACATGTTAATATATGACTATTTGGTGTTCTTCCGGTTATTAAATTTACTCCTCTACTTAAATTTTTGATTGTAAAACTAACTCCCAGTTCGCTTCTACTTATTGTTTGTTCGCCCATTTCTTCAAGTGTTTTTTCTGTTCCGTTTACTTTTACTTTTGCATTACTATTTCCTTGTATTTCACATTTATATGTATAATCCCCTTCTTCATCTTCCGCTGGATTAACCGTTATACCAATTGTTGCTTCACTTTCTTGTCTTTCTTCATTTGTTTGTTTGATATTAAAATTAAATGCACTTCCAGCATATTTTGCTTTTACTTTATTATTATCAATATATAATAGTATTTTTTCACTATCTTTTATTTCTTCTATTCCTTCGTTTTTTTCATCTAAATATCCTAAATATTTTAATACTTCTACTGTTACTGTTAAACTATTTTTAGTATTTTTAGCAGTCAGATTATTATTTTCTATGAATATAGTCTTATTTCCTTCTTTTACTTGTTCTTTATTTGCTTCTCCATACTTTACTGCTGCAGTTTCTATTAATGCTATATTTGCAACTTTTAATTTATCCTTTTGAACCTTACTTATTTTGGTATATGATATTACTCCTACTGTTGATAATATTCCTACTAAGGCTATAATTACTAATAATTCAATTAAAGTAAATCCGTTCTTTTTCATATAGACACCTCTATTATTATTTTAACAATATAAAAATTTTCATACAATAAAATTCCAAAAAAAATAAGTGCTTAACGTAAAGCACTTAATCAGAGTAATTATCAAAATATCCTTGAATAAAGACAACTGGTGTTCCTTTATCTCCTGAACCACTGGTTAAATCAGCTAAAGAACCAATTAAGTCAACATATCTTCGTGGTGTAGTTCCTTGCGTAGCCATTTGGCCTTTTAAATCAGCATTTTTATTTTTTATTTCTTCTTTTATGGCATTTTGTAATTCTTCACCTTTTAAATTAGCAAATTTATTATCAGAAAGATATTTTAATTTCAATTCATTGGGATGTCCTTCTAAACCTTTTGTATAAAAAGGTGATACAACAGGATCAGCAAGTTCCCATATTCCACCTACGGGATCTTTAAAAGCTCCATCACCATAAACCATTACTTCAACTGAAGCATTAGTTTTTTCTTTCATTATTTTTTGAATATTATTGACAAGTTCCATTCCATTTTGAGGGAATAACTTTAATTGTTCGTCAGTAGCACGATTTGAACCTAATAAACCATATTTAGAGTTATAGCCACTGCCATCAATAGAATGATTTAAGATATCCGTAAGACTATATAAAGTATTAGCATCTTTTAATTTACCCTTAGTATTTTCTCTGGTATGTATATCACATACTAAAATATCTTTTTGATAATCGAGTATTGCCTCAGGATTATTAGAAAGAATAAATTCTGCCTCACAGTTTTCACTTTTAATTACTTCTCTATAAAAATCTATCATGTTGATTCCCGTAAATAAGTGTTTAAAACTTCCAAATTTTTCTTTATATTCATCTTCTTTAATAACATAATTATAAGGATTTATATTATATTTAATTAAATCTTCTTCATTTAAAATATTATTACCTACCTCATCTTTTGGATATGATAAAAGCATTGTAATTTTTTTTGCTCCGCGAGCTATACCTTTTAAACATAAGGCAAAACGATTGCGAGATAAAATAGGAAATACTACCCCAATTTCTCCATTTGGATATTTTTCTTTAATATCTTTAGCAATGTCATCAACAGTTGCATAATTATTTTCACTTATACCAACAACTGCTTCGGTTACACAAATAATATCTTTATCATTTATTGTAAAATTTTCGTTTTTAGATGCTTTTATAATAGAGTCAACGACAATGTTGGCTAAATCATCATTCTTCTTAATTATAGGAGTTCTTATTCCTCTTACTACTGTACCTACATTTCTCATATTGTTAATCCTTTCTATTTTTTCATATAATATTATATAATTTATTTAATATTTTAAAAAGATTAAACAAAATAAATGGACAAAAAATTGACATTATTATATTAAATAATTGATTTTAAATAATTTTTATGCCATAATAAACTAAAGAAAGAAGGAATTTTATGGCTGAAGAAAAGAAAAAAACAACTAAGAATACTCCTAAAAAAACAACTAAAAAGGCTACTGCTTCTAAAAGTGCTACATCAAAAAAAACAAGTACAACTAAAAAGGTAAGTACAGCCAAAAAAGCCAACACTAAAAAAAGTAATACTGCTAAAAAAGTAGCACCTAAAAAGACAGCTAGTAAAGAAACTAAAAAGGTAACACCTAAAAAAACAAACACTAAATCTACTAAACCCAAAAAAGAAGTAGTTAAAGAAATTATACCAACAAAGGAAGAATTAAAATATTCTGATGAAGATATAAAAATTTATAAAATATTATCTTATGTTGGATTTTTGTGGATAATCGGTTTACTTGTTCCTTATAAAAATGATAAATCATTAAAATTTCATGTTGGACAAGGAATTATCTTAAGTATTTGTGAGTTTGTCTTAAGTATATCTGTTTCATTAATTAATAATTTAATTATTGATAATATATTTAAAATACAAGTTTCATTTTACGGAATTGAAACAGGTGTTTATAAAACATCGGCTTTAGGATTAACGATTTCTGGTTTATTAAATTTAGCTGTTGCTATATTTACTATTAGCTATGTAATAATAGGTATAGCAAATGTAACAAAAGAAAAAGATAAAAAATTACCAGTTATCGGAAATTTATCATTTTATAAATAATCGCTTAATAAGCGATTTTTTTATTGCATAAAAAAACTTTAATTCTTATTTTACATAAGGAATTAAAGCCATGTATCTAGCTAATTTAACTTGATTAGCAATATGTCTTTGATGTTTAGCGCAAGCTCCTGTTAAGCGTCTAGGTAATATTTTACCTTTTTCATTTATATATTTAGATATTATTGTTACATCTTTATAATCAACACTTTTGCCTGCACACATTTGACATATTCTTTTCTTTTTACGAAAAAATTCTGCCATAATTAAAATCCTCCTTTATTAAAATGGTAAATCATCATCTGATAAGACAACTTCTTCGCCAAAATCTTTGAATGGATCATCATCAATATCAGTACTATTTGCCTCACTTGGCGCAGGTTGACTAGTTTCAACACTAGTACTTGCTACTGAAGAAGCATCAGCATTAGAATTTTTTGATCCTAAAAATGTAATATTATCAGCAACTACTTCAGTTACATATCTTTTTGTTCCATCTTCAGCATCATAATTTCTAGTTTGAATTCTTCCTTCAATGGCAATTTGTGAACCTTTAGTACAGTATTTAGTTAGATTTTCAGCTTGTTTTCTCCATACTACACAGTTAACAAAATCTGCTTCTCTAACACCTTCTTGATTAGTAAATGGTCTTTGAACAGCTAAAGAAAAGTTAGCTGAAGCAATTCCACTTTGCGTCATTCTTAATTCTGGTGTTTTAGTTAATCTTCCTATTAAAATTACTTTATTCATTTTTTACTCCTCGTCTAATCTAATGATAACATGTCTTATTACATTTTCATTAATTGAAATTTTTCTTTTAAATTCATCTAGGGCTTCAGTATTTGCTTCCACTGTTAATAAATAGTAATTACCATTTATCTCCTTCTTTATTGGATAAGCAAGTTTCTTTTGTCCTAAGTCTTTAAATTCAACTATTTTAGATTTTCTAGAAGTAAAAATCTTTTGAAATTCATCATTAATAGATTTAACATTGTCTTTTTCTAAAGTAGTTTTAACTATGTACATAATTTCATACTTTCTCATCGTTTTACACCTCCTTATGGTCTACCGGCTTTATAAAAATATATAAAGCAAGGATAAATTCAAATGTATTATATCAATACATTTTATTTTATTCAAGTTTTTTTAATAATATAAATTTAGTATTTTATTAGACATTAAATCTAAAATAACATATATCGCCATCTTGCATTATATAGTCTTTGCCTTCCAATCTTAATTTTCCAGCTTCTTTTACTAATTTTTCATCACCATAGGAAAAAAGATCATCACAACTCATTACTTCAGCTTTAATAAAACCTTTCATAAAATCAGTGTGAATAATACCAGCACATTCCGGAGCTTTCATACCATCTTTAAAAGTCCAAGCTCTTACCTCATCTTTTCCACAAGTAAAGAAAGTTTTAAGTCCTAAAATATTATATGTAGCTAAAACTAATTGAGATAAACCACTTTTTTCTATGCCAATTTCTTTTAAAAGTTCTTCTTTTTCTTTATCATCTAGTTCAGTTAAATCACTTTCCATTTTAGCACTCATAACTATCATTGAAGATTTTTCATTTTGGGCATACTCTTTAACTTTATTGGTATATTCATTATAACCAATAGATGCATCTTCTTCACTGACATTAGCAGCATATATTATTGGTTTTAAAGTTATAAAATTAAAACTTTTTATGGCTTCTAATTCTTCTTTTTCAAAAGAAAGTCTTCTAAGAGGAACATTTTCTTCCAAAGATTTTTTACATTTTTTTAAAACACTTAATTCTAAAAGGGCATCTTTATCTTTTGTCGTAACAGCCTTTTTTTCAATTTTTTCAATTCGAGAATTAATTATTTCTAAATCAGCAAAAATTAATTCTAAATTTATTACTTCTATATCATCAATTGGATCAATATGACCATTTACATGAATGACATTATCATCTTCAAAGCATCTTACTACTTCAACAATGGCATCAACTTCTCTTATATGTGATAAAAATTTATTACCTAATCCTTCTCCCTTTGATGCTCCTTTAACTAAACCAGCAATATCCGTAAACTCATAGGCAGTTGGGACAAGAGACTTTGGTTCATACATTTTATTTAGTTTATCTAATCTACTATCAGGAACCGTAACTATGCCCACATTGGGATCAATTGTGGCAAAAGGATAATTTGCCGCTAAAATATTTTGTTTAGTAATTGCATTAAATAATGTTGATTTTCCAACATTGGGAAGACCAATAATTCCTGCTTTTAATGCCATAAAATTCAACCTCCTAAATTATAATGCTACACTAGTAGATATTCCCAGTGGTAATGATATTATATACCAAACTACTAATAAAATTAATAGTAAAATTCCCGAAAAGATACTGTAAGGGACTATGTATCTAATTGATTTAAATATTCCTACATGTTCATCATCTTGGTTATATTTTTCCAACCAAGCAAGATAAATTATAAAATATGCAAGAAGTGGTGTAAGACCAGTAGTTACACATTCACCAAATCTAAATATTACTTGAGCAAATTCAGCACTAATTCCCGCATTCATTAAAGTAGGAACAATTGTTGATGAAAATACTGTCCACTTTAAAATTGGTGATGTTGAAAAAATAGACGAAATTGCCGAAAATAAGAATAGCAATATTATTAAAGGAACAGATGTAAATTTGCTTGAAGCAATTAAATTGGCCAGTAAAGCCGAAATAACCGTACCTATTTCTGACTTTTTAAATACTGATATTAAGATAGATGCAAATAAAATTAAAACTAAAGTTCTACCTGTACCATCTAATGAATGACCGAAATATTCACAGACATCTTTATTATTTTTTATCGTTCTTGCCCCAATTCCATAAAATAAACCAAGTATTACAAATAACATTGTTATAATAAATACAAATCCATTAGAGAAAAAGGAATTATAACTAAATAATTTATCAATATAATGAACTTGAGTATTATCAAGTAATGCTCCTGAAAGTGGTAAACCAGGAATTATATTATATATAAAGAATAATAAATAAATTAATCCAGCACCAATTCCAAATATTAAACCTTTTAAATCGCGTCTTGTAATATTTTTAAAATCACTTTCTTTATAAGTATAAGGTCCAAATTTATTAGTTATATAATTTTCGGTAATAAAAGTAATTAACAATGATAATAAAACAATAGCAACTGACATTATTAATATAAATGACAAATTATTAATAGTATAACCTGGATCAAGTAAATGAGCGGAAGATAATGTTAAATTTAATAATGATGAATCAATAGATGTAATAAAAACTGATAACCCCGATCCACAAGTTAAAGCAGCAAATGAAGAAATAATCCCAATTTTAGGATTCCGTCTTCCATAATAAAAAAGTAAAGCACTTAGAGGTATCATAATAACATAACCAATATCACCCATTATCGAAGATACCATACTTATAAAAACTACTAAAAATGTTACAACATTTTTTTTGCAAAACTTGGATATTAAAGTAAAAGCACAGCGTAAAAAACCACTTTTTTTCATAATTCCAATACCAATTAGAATTATAATTAAATTACTAAGTGGTGTAAAAGCTACAAAGTTTGCGACAGTTTCACTAAAAATATATTTAAGACCACTTAAATTTAATAAAGAAGTTACTGTTACAAGTTTTGTTTCTGTGTCACCATTTTTATCGAAAATTTTATAATTAGATTCAATTCCAATAAATGATAATATTCCACTTAATAGTATTACAAACGCAATAAGTACTAAGTAAGACATTATTGGATGAAGTTTTAATTTTTCTCTAATTTTTTTCATTTACATCAATCACCTTTTTTAATTTTTTCATAAATTCCAAACGATCCATCATAATTTCTCTATTACAGTTTACACATTTGATCTTTATATCAGCCCCAACTCTGGTAATAATCCATTCGTTAGTACCACAAGCGTGGTTTTTCTTCATAATTACGCGATCATGCAAATTAAATGATTTTTGCATCATGCACCTCAATTTGGGGATATGGAATTTTAATATCGTTTTTCTTAAATTCTTTTTCGACAATCTTATTAATTTCTTTTTTTATTCTAAATTGATCAGTATACTTAGAAGCCACTTGAATACCATAATTTATTGAACTTTCATCTAATTTATCTAAACCTAAATATTTAACCAATTCTGTTTTTACTCCTGGTATTTCTTTTATTAGTTTAATTATATTAGAAAATGCTTTTTCTACTTTTTCAACTTCTGTTTCGTAAGAAGCACTAAAATATAAATAATATATATAATTATGTTTGGTATGATTTATTATTGATGAAACATTTCTATTTGTAAAACATTTAATTTCATTATTAAAATTTTTAATTTTCGTTACTCTTAAGGTAATATCAGTAACTTCGCCCGTAAATTCTTCAAATGTAATTATATCACCAATAGAATAAAAGTCATTTGCCAAGATAGTTATCCCACCTAAAATATCTTTTAATGTATCTTGTAAAGCAAGACCTACGATAACAGAAACTATTCCAAGACCAGCAACGAAAGTTTTTACATCAAAACCATATAATTGTAATATCATAAGTATAATGATTAGCCAAATAATTATTTTAGCAATTCTACCAAATAAATTAACATAAGTTTTAGCTTTTCTAACTTTATGTATATCTTTTTCTTTTAATAATACTTTTTTTATAAACCATTTACTTAAAATAGATAAAACAAAGCCAATTATTATTAATAAAATTAGGCCCCATATTTCTTTTTTAGATAAAAATTCAATCATTATATCATTCCTTATCTACATTAATATTTAAAATATTTAAAATTCTTTCTAGATCTTTCATTGAATTATAAGAAATTTCAATTTTTTTACTAGTAATTTTTACTTTAGATCCAGTAGTTTCTTCCATGGCTCTTTCATAAATACTATATTGTAAACTTGGAAGTTCATGTCTTTTTATTTTATTTTTTTTATTTATATCTTCCCCACTTGTCAATTTTTCTAAATCTCTAACACTCAAATTTTCTTTAACTATTTTATTAGCTAATTCTATTTGAGTATTTGGAGAAGATAATTTACTTAAAACTCTTGCATGTGAAGTACTGATTTCTTTAGTAGCAATTAAATTTTGAATTTTTTCTGGTAAATCAATAAGCCCTAACATATTAGTAATATAACTTCTACTTTTACCAAATTTAGTGGCTATTTCTTCTTGAGTTAAACCATTGGTTTTTATAATCATATTATAAGCTTTAGCTTCTTCAATAGGATTTAAGTTTTCTCTTTGAATATTTTCAATTAAAGCTATTTCCATCATTTGTTCATCATTAAAATCACGAATAATAGCAGGTATTTTAGTAAGACCAGCTAAACGAGCTGCTCTAGTTCTTCTTTCGCCGGCAACTATCTCATAACCTTTAATACTTTTTTTAACAATAATAGGTTGAATTAGACCTTGTTCTTTAATTGATATTGAAAGTTCTTTTAAAGCATCTTCATTAAATACTTTTCGTGGTTGATAAGGATTGGGTCTAATTTCATCTAATGAAATTTTGACAATATCAGCTGGTGTAGCAGTTTTAATGATATCCTTTTCTAAACTATCCAAATTTAATCTTTCATTAGTAAATAATTGTTCTAAGCCTTTACCTAACGCTTTTCTTTTAGTCTCCACTTCTACTAATCACTTCCTTTGCTAAATTATTATAAGCTTCTGTTGCTTTACTTTTTGGATCATATTCACATATTGGTTTGCCATGACTTGGTGCTTCAACTAATCTTATTAATCGAGGAATTATGGTATTAAAAACTTTATCTTTAAAATATTTTCTTACTTCCTCAACTACCTCTATTCCTAAATTTGTTCTGGCATCAAGCATAGTTAACAATACTCCACAAATTTTTAAATTAGGATTAAGTTCGGCTTGAATCATAATAACCGAATTTAAAAGTTGGGTAATTCCTTCAAGTGCAAAAAATTCACATTGAACAGGAATAATAACACTATCACTAGCTACTAAAGCATTATTAGTTAATAGTCCAAGAGTTGGCGGACAATCAATAATAATAAAATCATAATATGAATCAACATTTTTTAAAACTTTTTTTAATTGCATATGTTGTTCAAATTTATCATCACTATAAAATCTTTTAATTAATTCTACATCTAATCCTGCTAAAGAAATAGTAGCGGGTATAACATGTAAATTTTTAAATTTAGTTTTTATAATCGCTTGTTCTATACTACATTGTTCAGTTAAAACAGAATAAATATCATATGGCATATCTGTTTTGTTTAACCCAACACCAATTGAAGTGTTTCCTTGAGGGTCTAAATCTATTAATAATGTCTTTTTCCCAAGTTTTCCTAATGCTGATGCAAGATTTATACTAGTTGTAGTTTTACCTACTCCACCTTTTTGATTTACTAGGGAAATAATAGTTGCCATATATACCACCTTTTCTTTAACAATCTACTAATATATTTTAACATAAATTTATAAATATGTCTTTAATTATTTTGAATATCAAATAAAATAAAAAGCACCTTATAAAATTATAAGATGTTTATAAAAATTATTTATTTTGACATTTTTCATATTTTCTTCTTATATAAATTTTCTTTCTGTCATAATTTAAATCATTTGTAAATTCCATAAAGCTCATATAAATTGGAAATAAAAAATTAAAATTTTGGTAAGATCCAGAACATTCATGAAACATAGTTAAAGGACCATTCACAAGTAATTTATCATCATTATATTTTAAAGTATTTCTTTCGTTTTTAGGAAATAATAAATATTTATTAGGTGATATAAATCCTCTTGTTGATTTCCATAATTCATATAATATTGGTGGCACACAGCCATTATGCATGTGGCCACTTATTAAATAGTCAAATTCTTTAAGTTTTTCTTTTATATCTAAATCATTTAAATACATTGGGGAATGAATCATCGCTAAATTTAATTTTTCTTTTGGTAAACCATTTATTATATTTTTTAATTTATGTAAATCTTCTAAAAATTTTTTCTTATCTTCTTCTTTTCCATTTTTAGGTTGATAATATTCATATGACTGAGTTATACCAACAATATTAACTATATCATCACAAAAACTTTGATTATCTAATATACTAATTTTTGGTATATTATTAATTTCTGCATAAAAATCTTTATCAAAATTATAGCCTAAACTTCTATCATCACTTTTTTGAAAAAAGTCATGCCCACCTAAGGAAATGAAAGTGTTACATATTTTTCCAGTATCTTCCAGCCAATATAATAGACGCATTTTTTCATCGTTATTTTCAATCATATCAACACTATCTATTAAATCACCAGCTATTAAAATATATTCGGGATTTTTTGATTGTAAAAAATCTTTAATTAGCTGAAGCTTTTTTTCACTTATATTATAACTAAAATGTAAATCACTAATAACTGCTATCTTAAAATCACGTTTTATTTGTGGTTTATATAATTTATAATTTGTAGTATGAATATAATTCATCATTTCCCCCCTTTTTTTATTGCATATTATACATTTATTAAAAAAAAAGTCAAGGAAACTTAAAATTAATTATTCTTTTGACTTGTGCGTTTACAATAGAAATATGACAAAAGGAGATAAACGCACAGTGTAGGTTTGTCAAACCAATCCAACTAAATTTTGGAAAGGAATGAGAAATCTATGAGTAAAACCAAAATTACTCAGCAGATGAGATACAGATTGTCTCTCATCAAATACGCCAAGAAATATGGCGTATCAAAAGCATCTCGTGTTTACAACACGAATCGGCAATACATCTATCGTTGGAGAAATCGTTACAATGGTGATATTCGTTCTCTTGCTAACGAGAGCACAAAACCTAAAAGTCATCCTAAACAACATACGGAAGAAGAATTAAAGTTAATACAAGATGTGTTCCGTAAAAATCAGAATACTGGTTTAGTAGTTCTTTGGGTTAAATTGAAACAACGTGGTTACACAAGAACGGTTTCTAGTTTATATCATCAGTTAAAAAAATTAAACCTAAAATATGTTACC
>CANRDL010000015.1 GCA_947629405.1 uncultured Bacilli bacterium | reverse complement strand
TTTTACTTTATTTCGAGATCTTTCCATTAAAAAGGCTTATGCTTCTCCTTTCGTGACCTTATCTCTTAATTTAACGATTTTTAAGAAAACAAAAAGCAAAGATTTCTCTTTGCTTTAATTTCCAATGGTGTCTCGTATGCGACTTGAACGCATGACCCTTTGATTAAAAGTCAAATGCTCTACCAACTGAGCTAACGAGACGTAAATAATAAAATGGCTGCCTCGGATGGACTCGAACCATCGGAATGTCAGAGTCAAAGTCTGATGCCTTACCACTTGGCTACGAGGCAATAACTGGTGGAGGGACATGGATTTGAACCATGGAACCCGAAGGAACAGATTTACAGTCTGCCGCGTTTGACCACTTCGCTATCCCTCCAAATGGTGCCGACAGAGAGAGTCGAACTCCCAACCTACTGATTACAAGTCAGTTGCGCTGCCAGTTACGCTATGTCGGCAAAAAAATGGTGGGCGATATAGGACTCGAACCTATGACCCCCTGCTTGTAAGGCAGATGCTCTAGCCAACTGAGCTAATCGCCCATCTCTTTGGACTTAATTAATATATCAAAATAAAAAGATGATGTCAAGAGATGTTTAAGAAATTTTACAAAATTACACCTAATTTGTAAATTATATTAAAATATTAATAGTTCATTTTCCCCAGCACTACTATTATATTCGGCATAAATGGCAAAAATACCTGCTGCTAAAAATAATAAACTAGAAATTAATGAAGCGTGAGCAGCCAATACTTCTTTTTGAGTTGCTGTTTTTTTTAATCGATCAATACGCTTATATGATCTATATACAAAATATACATATATAATAAATGCAATGATTAATATGGTTAGATTAATTTGTCTTACTTTTTGATTATTTTTTTTACTGTGTTTATAAATGTCATCTAATTCAAGTTGATCAGAAATAATGGCAAAAATAGCAATAAAAAAATATATAATCCAAATAAAATCTTCTATTCTTATTTCTTCAATTTTTTCAACTTCTTCATAATTCATAATACATATTATGTTAAAAATTTAATAAAAAAGACTATTTTGATAAAAGCCCATTTAGTAAATATTAAAAAATGGTACAAAAAAAGAGAAAAGTTATTTTTCTCTTTTTGTATAAGGTTTCTTCTTTTTTTGGGTATTTTTCTCTTTTTCTTCCGGCATCATTAAATAAGTATCATTTATTAAAAACTGAAGTTTTTTTAATTCTTCTTGAACATTTGATACTATTCGCTGAGCATTTTTATAGTTTGCTTGGGCAATATTAAATTTATTACTTTTTAAAATATATGGTGCCAAATAGTTATTCATATAATTATATAATTCTCTATCAAAATAAAATCCACCCATAATTATATCTTTAAAAAGTGTCAAATCTTCTTTAGGAAAATTTATTAATTTTATTGGAGCATTTTCAATTACAGCCTCTTCACCTGTAACAAATATTTGACCACTAGTAGTTTCATAAGCTCTATCCTTATATGTTTTAGTTTTACATAATGTATAAACTTTTCCCTGATAAATATATGAATTTAATTTATTTATTTTACCATTATAATCACAATTAGGAACACTAAAAGAAGTTTTACAAAGTACATTTTGTTTTATTTTTTCTTTTATTTCTTTTTGCATTTTTTGTGATGGAACAGATTTAGGAAATAGTCCTATTTCACTCACAGTAACATTTTCTGATAAAATATTTTCTTTTGAAAAATATTTTTTAATTAAAGAATATGATGCAGTTGGACGAATTCCATTTGCTTTATTATAACAAATATCTGAAACTATAAAGCCATTACAATTCATCACTAATGCTTCATCTTTTTTCATATTTTCTGCAGGTTGTAACCAATAGCCTCCTACTCTTTCGTCATAAATAGGTTCAGCTTCTTGTAATGTGGCAAAATCCGTTACTTTAGCTTTCAAAAACTGTTTCTGATAATCATGTTCATATAATTTAAAACCATCTGGCAGTTCTAATTTTAATTTTTCCATATAAATTGATTCCTTTCTTTTGTTAAAATTATAATAAATTAAATAATAATTTTTGTCAATTACAAATTAAAAAACTATTTTAAAACTAATTTTTTGTTATTTTGTTTAAGGTATTTTGATGCAAATAACAAATAAGGACCTAAATAATAATTTAAATAATTATAAATATCTGTATCTTGAAAATCATTTGGATAATTACTCATAACTATCTTATGTCCATCACGAATAAAAGTATTTATTCTATCAAATTGATTAGCAATTAATATATCTCTAAAAAAAGTTAAATTTTCTTTTTCGGAACTAAACAATCTTATTGGACACATTTCGGCTATTGCTTTATCATTTTCATGATATGTAACACCATTTGAAGCTAAATATTCTCCTTTAAATGGTTTGGCCTTAAAATATGTATATATCTTTCCATTAAAAAGATATGATTTCAAATATTTAGGTTCAAATGCTCCATGAATATCATTCCATTTTCTTGAATCAACTGGAACAAATAAATCTGCTTTTTCAAGTTCATTATGTTTTATTCTTCCTAGTACTTCTTCTTGCAATCCTTTTTCTGGTACATATTTTGGAAATAAAGAAAATTCACTTTCAATTATTCCATTTTTTCCTTTTTTTTCATTAAAAGTAAAATCTTTAATAGATGAATATGATAAAACAGGACGACATCCAATTTCACGGTTATACCCATAATGCCATTGATCATAACCCATAGTATCAACAATATATATCATATTCTTATTATTCTGATTATTTCTTATCCAATAATTTCCGGGTCTGCTTTTTAAATCTTCACCTTTTGCAACACCATTACGATATGATACAAATGATCCTTGTAAAGCAGCAAAATCAGTTACTGTTGCTTTTTTACCATATGCCGAAAAGATTTCTGAATTATTAATTTGTTCTATTGTCGGTATTATCATTTCGATGTTTTCCATATAATTTTCCCTTCTTTAAGTTATTATATTACTATTAATTTAGATAGAATTCAATAAGTTTTTATTTTATAATTTAAAATTATCTAATATTTGGTAAAATTCTTTATCAGTTTTAGTTTGACATAATTTTTGTTTTATTTCTTTGCTTCCTTCAATACCTTTTAAATACGATGGACAAAGTGATCTTATTTCTAAAAGTGCTAATTTTTCATTTTTATCTTTCTTTAATAATTCATAATGATATTTTAGCATTTCTATTTTTTCTTGTTTAGATATCTCTTTTGGTATTGTTTTATTTTCTAAGTAAGAAATTGTATCTTTTATTAGCCAAGGGTTTCCTAAAATTCCTCGACCAATCATCACTGCATCACATTTAGTTTCTTTTAGCATATTTTCAGCATCATAAACTGTTTTTATATCACCATTTCCAATTACGGGAATAGTAATATTTTCTTTAACTTTTTTAATAATATTTAAATTAACTTTACCACTGTATCCTTGAGATCTTGTTCTACCATGAATAGCAATTGCCTTAGCCCCAGCTTTTTCAATAATTTTAGCAACTTCTACGGCATTAATATGAGCCTCATCCCAACCACTTCTTATTTTAACTGTAACAGGAACACTGACACTTTCTACAACTGTTTTGACCATTTCATATATTTTATTAGGATTTTTTAAAAGTGCACTACCAGCCTGATTTTTTATAGCAACTTTAGGAACAGGACACCCCATATTTATATCGATAAAAATATTAGAATATAAATTAGTTAATATTTGAGCAGCTTGAGCCAAAGTTTTTGCATTAGAACCAAACAATTGAACAGCAACCGGAATTTTTAATGTCTCAATCCCTTTTAACATATCAAAAGTTTTTTTATTATTTCGAACAATCGCTTCTGCACTAATTAATTCTGTAACAGCATAACCAACTCCCATTTCTTCACAAATTTTCATAAAAGATGGATTAGATATCCCAGCCATAGGTGCAAGTACTACTCTATTTTTTATATTAATATTACCAATTTTAAAACTCATAAGTACCACCGCTTTTTTATTATATAATACTCAAATCTCTTTATATTTTCAAGTTCAAGTGTTATAATTTTTTTAGGAGGTTATGATGGCAAAAAGTGATTATACTTGGAATTTTAATGAATATTTTCAAAATGATGAAGAATTTTTGAAAACTAAAGATCAATTTTTAAAAGATGTAGAGAGACTAAATAGTAAATTAGATAAATTAAATTTAGAAGATAAATTAAAATATTATTATGATTTAAAATTAATTAGTGAAAAATTATATACTTATACGGAACTTAAGTATGATTCAGACTTAAATAATCAAACCTATGTCAAATACAAAGATGAAGCATACAAAGCTAAAGGAAAACTTGATCCTATTAAAAATAATATTAACGATGAAATAAATAAAATAGACATTTCATTGGATGAATATATGAAAATTCATCCAAATTGTCAAGATTACTATATGCATTTTTATGAAGTATTAAGATGTAAAAAACATAATATTAATTCTAATTTAGTAACTAAAGAAACAATTTCTATTGAAAATGTAAATACACTTTATAATACGATTACGGATATTGAGCTTCCTAGTGAAGAAATTGAAATTGAAGGCAAAAAAATAAAAGTTAATAAAGCTACTTATTCCCAATATTCTAAAAATAAAAATCGCGATATAAGAAAAGATGTATTTAAGGCTTATAGTAAATGTTTAGAAAAATCTAATAAAAGTGTCAGTGGTCTTTTTAATTTACGATACCAAATGTGCTACGATATTGCTTTAGAAAAAAATTATAACTCTATATTAGAACAAGTTATATCCGAAGATGATTTAAGTATGAAAATTATTAATACTCTACTTTCTTCTGTACACAAACATTTAAATTTATTAAATAGATATTTAACTCTTAGAAAACAAAAATTAAATTTAGACGAACTTCATTTTTATGATTTAATTATTAATGATGATTATAATCCTAAATATACATTTGAAGAAGCAATAGAAATAGTCAAAGATGCTTTAAAAATTATGGGAAAAACTTATAATGAAAAATTAGACAAAGCTTTAACTAGCGGTTGTATAGATGCATTCCCTAGAAAAAACAAATTTACTGGCGGATATCATTTTAGAAATTATATTAAACCAATGATTCTTATGAACTATAAAAATAATTTTAGAGAAGTTCCTATTATTGCTCATGAATTAGGTCATGCCGTAAATGGCATAATGGTTAAAGAAAACCAAAATTATCAAGATTTTCATTTTTCTGCATTTTTATCTGAAGTTGCATCAATTGTCAATGAGGATAGAATAGAAAATTATTTATATGAAAAAGCGGATACTAACAATAAAATTATTCATTTAGATCAAATTATTAATAAAATGATAATAGCTATATTTATGAATACTTTATATCTAGAATTTCAAAAAAATATTTGTGAACATTTAGAAAAAGGCAATTCTCTTAATTCTACTTTTATAAATGATACCTTTATCAAACTTTATAAACAATATTATAATTCTATTGTTATCGATGAAGAATTAAAATATTTTTGGCAGACTCGTTTACATTTCTTTTATGGACAATATAGATACTATAATTTTCAATATGCTACGGGAAAAATTGCTTCATTAGTTATTAATAAAAATATAGATGAAGGAAAAATACAAGATTATTTAAAATATTTAACAATTGGTGGTAGTAAACCAACTTTGGAAGCATTAAAAATAGCTGGTGTTGATTTAGAAAATCAAGAAATTTACGAAAATGCTTTTGACTATTTAAATTCTCTTATCGATGATTATGAAATTTTAATAAAAAAAGAAAAGAATAAATAAAATCATTCTTTTCTTTTTTTATTGTAATTTTATTTAGAAAATTATTTTAATATGTTTAATATTATTGTATCTTTTTTTGACATTTCATTATTAGAATTATATTTATTTAATATCGAGTAAATTTACTTCATCACCATTTTTTAATAAAAAAGCATTAGCGTCATCAGTATCTAAATGAATTTCAAAATAAGCATTATCAGACACTTTGGCCTTAACTTCAATAATTCCTGGTTTTAAGGAATCTATTTTAACCATTAATTTATCTTTATCCTTAATATTAAATTTATTAGCCATTTCCTTTGTTAAATGCAAATGACGCTCAGCAATAATTACTCCCTTTAAAAGTTTTACACTACTTTTGGGACCAATTAAAGTAATGCCTGGCGTATTTTCTATATCTCCACTACATCTTGGAGTAGTATCAATTTTTAATTTTATACATTCCGTTTTAGAAATCTCAACTTGGTTATAACTTCTTGCTGGTCCTAAAACTCTCACATTTTCAATCTTTTTATCTCCATTTTGAATAGTTACTAAATGATTAGTTGCAAATTCTCCTATTTGATTTAAATCATTTCTTTTTTCCATTTCATCTTGTCCAAATAACAATTTAAAAGTTTCTTTTGTTAAATGAACATGATGAGCGGAAATACCAACATTTACTTTCATAATATCACCTAAAAAAATTTTATCATTTATAATTAAAAATGTAAATTATTAAGCTATGTAAACTTAAGTTTTAATTCGTATAATTTACAATAAAATAATTAATAACAAAATAGTTATAAAAATTAAAATACCCCATACTATACCCATAATTATTAATAATTTTTTAGCTGATGTTTTAATTTCTTTTTTAGTTTTTATTATTTCATTGTTTATTTCATTAAAATAATTGTCTAATTTAAAATTATTTTTTATCCAATTGGAATCATAATATTTATTCACTTTTGAATACGAAAAATTTTTACTAACTAGACTACTTTTATTTTTTAAATAGCTAGAATTATATTCTGTTCTATCTAAATATAGTGCCAACATCGTACAAGCATCTGCTAAATAGTCATATTCATTTTTTAGATAAATTCTATATGTATCTTTTCCATCAATTATAATATTTGGCTTTACTAATTCCGCAACTTGAGTATCATCCTTATAAATACAAACATGTTTAATATAACCATCTTCAACTGAATAACAATTATAGAAATTTTCCTGATATTTAATAACACAATAACCATTCCATATTTCTTTCATTTCAAAAAAAAGTGATATTTCCTCATTATTATCTTTATTAATAAATTTAAATTGATTAAATTTTTGCGAATTAGTAATTAAGTATTTAAGTGGTAAAAATTCTTCAATTTGGTTATCAATGTAGTTATAACTTGTTTCATACTTTATTTTATTATTTAAATCAAAAACTCTAATTTCTCTAATTTTTTCTAAATTAAAAATACCTGACATTGTTATAAAAGGAAGCTTAGCCTTATATATTTTTTTATTATTATAAAATATATCAAATTCATTTTTTCCTTCTGAGATAGTCTGTAAAACATCTATTATCATTTTAATCTACTTCCTTCTATTATTTATTTTATCATATTATTTGTTAAAATTTAAATTAGCTATTATTTAATTTGGAAAAAATTTCTTTTTCTTATAATAAAATATATAAAAACACTAAATAATGTTATAATTACAATTCCTAATCCTAAATAATTGCCAGTTTTAGGATTTGGCTCTTGATAATTGACATTTGAGTTAGAAAATTCTTGCATAGCATTATCAACAGCAAAAGCCATATATCCATCAATAAATAAATATGGATCATAAATACTATAATCTAAATTATAAATATTATCACATTTTTCTGGCTCAATATCATCAAAATTTGACATAATTTTCTCGCCGTTAGCATTATAACCAAATAATGTAACTCTATTTCCCTCTTCATCCGAAAAAGAAATTATATTAGAAGAGCCGCTAATTGTTCCAAAGACATTATTAAAACCACTATATAAATATTTACCATATTTTTCTTGATAATATTTTAAATCTTTTTCATTAGAATTAAATCTAATTTGAAAAATATCTGCGGTGCTTAAATTAAATTTTTTTAATAAATTTTCATCATTCCCCAACTCATTTACTGTCATTTTCGTATTTATAGGAAAGTTTATTAGACTTAAATTTAACTTTCTGATATCATAACTAACATTCTGTGGACACGATTCTTTATTTACTAATAAAAAATCTATAGATTTTTCTTCCGTTCTTTCACCATCAACATCGGCATAAATTGTAATTTTATGTTCAGCTTCTTTTAATAAATCTTCAGTTATTTTAACCTCTATACTTGCAGGTATGCTTAATTTAACATATTCCTGATTATCAATTTTATAATAGAATGATTTACTTGTATCAATATTAGTACTTGTATAAAAATTAATTTGATCTCCAGCATTACATACTTTTTGTACAGCCATTAAATTATAGCTATCATCCTCAAATTTAAAATAATTGTCTTCTGCTTGAACATTAATACAAGATATAAAAACAATTAATATTATTCCAATTATTAAAATTTTTTTCATTTAAATTTCCCTACTTTCTAAGGAAATTATATAATGGTACCCCCCCCTGTCAAGTTTTTGTGAAAAAATATTAATGATTGACATTTTTTCGACAATTAAAAAAATAACTATTTCTAGTTATTTTAAAACATTTGAATAAATATCAGAAACATCTTCAATATTTTCTAATAGATTCATTAAAAGTTCATAATTTTCTAAATCTTCACTATTTTCTAATTTAATTTTTTCTTTTGCATAATAACCTACTTCATCTATTTCATAATCAGTTATTTTTAAATCTTTTTCAAGTTCATCTTTTATTCTTGTTACTATTCCTGGCTTACAAGTTATAACAATAAGATCATCTTCTTTTTCAATATCGTCTACTTCAATACCATTGTTAAGTAAGCAATCAAATACTTCTTCTTCGGTAACATTTTTAACTCCTAAGATAGCTAAATAATCATAATTATATGAAACAGAATTAGAAACTCCTAATTTATTTTTTGATTTTGTAAAAGCTTCTCTTACAAGAGCAACAGTTCTATTTAAATTATCTGTTAAACATTTTACCATAAATGTAGAATTAGCAGGACCAAAACCTTCATATATTACTTCCTTATAGTCTTCGTCATTACCGCCTTTTGCTTTTTCAATAGCTCTGTCAATTATATCTCCAGGGACTTGTAATTTTTTGGCCTTTTCAACTATCCTTTTTAAATTAACATTTAAAGATGGATCAGGATCACCATTTTTAGCTATTTGATATATTTCTTTAGACATATTAGAATATAACTTAGCTTTTTGTGCACCATTTTTTTGAATACTAGCTTTTCTAACTTCGTAAGCTCTTCCCATAAAAATCCTCCTTTAAATAACTTTTAAATATTTTTTTTCAATTAAAATTATTATAGCACTAATTAACATACCTGTCACTACATCAGTAAAATAGTGAACTCCTAAATAAACTCTAGATATAGGCATCATTATTATTAAGAATAAACAAATAATTTGCAAAATCAACTTAATATTTTTATTTTTGATATATTTATTAATAAAAATTAATAGTGTTGTAAATAAAGAAAATGAGACCATAGCATGCCCGGATGGAAAAGAATATCCACCAATTTTAATCATCATAAATTGTACAGGTCTAGCTCTTCTAAATATTAATTTAATTAAATAATTAAGACCCAAAACTCCCAAGGAATTAATAACGAGTATTATATTATCTTTCAATTTTTTTATTAATAATATACAAGTAAATAATAAAACAATTATAAAATACCAACTGCCAATTTCTGATATTAGAATCATCAATTTTGTTAAAAAGTCAGTTCTTATTTTAGATATATTAGTTAAAATATAATAATCCATTTTAGAAGTTACACCGGTAAAAATAAATACTGTTAACATAACAACTAAAGTAAAAAGAATTATTAATATATAATTATTTTTTAAAAAATTAATTAATTTTTTTGACATTTTTTCTCCTTAATAAAAGGTTTAGCAAAAACTTTAGAAATTTTTCTTTTAGTCTTTTTTTCATTATAATTTTTAATTCGCAAAAAAATAGTAGCTAAATTATCTGTTTGAAAATGAAGAATATCATTTAATACATTACTATCTTTAATATAAAAAGAATTTAATTGTTTCTTATTGATTATTTTACCTTTAAAATAATTTTTATTTATTCCATAAATTTTTAAACAACGATTTTTAAAATCTTCATAAGTAGTTCGGCATTTTTCTCCCCCACTTAAATTGTAAGTATTTTTATTTAAAATATCTAAATTATCAATAGTCTTAGTAATTGCATAAGATACATCTTTTAAAGATATTACTTCAATATTAGATTGAGGATTTATGTAAGATATAATTGGTGGCAAAGTCATATCACCCATTACTAAAGGTAATCTAAATATAGTGTAATGATTTAAATTTTTCTTGATTATTTTTTCTATTTCATAAGCATTTTTAGTATATTCACAACTCATTTTAGTTTCAACTTTAGATTTTACAGTAACTTCTTTTAAATTTTCTTTATAAATTGAAGTTGTTGAAAGGTATATTAAATGACAAGACGGATTATGTTTTTCAATAGATTCAATTATATTTTTTGCCCCTTCAATATTAATAATATTACTTAAATTATTTTTATATTCACTAAAAGGTGGCATGATTCCGGCAAGATGAATAACGACATCTTGATTTCTTATTAAAAATTTAATTAAACTTTTATCATTAATGTCCCCTAAAACTATATTTAATCTATTTTCATATCTTTTAAAATATTTTATATTATCTTTGCATTGCAAATCTAAAACAGTAATATCATACTTACTTTCTGTTAAAAGATATGAAACTACTTTTTTGCCAATTTCTCCGGCCGCACCAGTTATTAAAATTTTTTTCAAAGTTATCCCACCTATCCAATTAATACATTTATAACTATTAAAATTATACCAAATAATATTCCTTTAAAACATATTTTTTTATTTTTATTTTTGATTATTTCTTTTATAAATTCAAATATAACTAAATATAAAGTCATACCAACCGTTAAAGACATTAAGCAACCCATGATAGAATTTTTTAAAACTAAATTAAATAGAAAAACTAAAAGACCGCCAATAAAAGTTGATAATACTAGGGTAAGAATCAACATTTTAGTTTTTTTCGTATTCCTAATTCCTACTTGCATACCAATCGGTATGTTATGCAGTCCTACAGATAAAGCCATTAAAAACCCAGATAATATAGAAGAAAATGTGACAATAAATATTGTCATACCTTCGATGATATTATGAATAATCATTCCTAAAACTGTTAAAAAAGAAATATGATATAAATGATTATTATGTTCTTTAATATTTTTTTCATGATCATGATGATTGTGATTATGATTGGGAATCATTTTATCTAAAATAAATAAAAATAAAAAACCAAAAATGACAAACACCAAAAATAAAAAAAGGCCAATTTTTAATCCATAAAAGCTAGTTTTTATTTCTTTTAATAAATCAAAAAAAATAATTCCCAAAAGCGTTGTAGCGGAAAGGCCAATTGAAAAAGAATATAATTGGTTTTTATTTTTTAAAAGATTGGAAATTAATGCTCCAATTAAGAAAAACGCTCCTGCCAATAAAGTAATTAAAAGACTTAACATATTTTATTCTCCTTAAGTTGTATAATATACAGAAACATCAATTTTACCTGATAAAGAACCACTTGCTAAACTGTTTTGATTAACAGATGAACCAGCATCAGAAAGCCAAACTCTTAGACCTAAATTAACTTTTTTATTTTTAGTTAATTTATTACTACTTGATTTAGAAAGTAAAGTTTTAGTAGCTGTACCACTTTGATAAGAACCATTACTACAACCAGTACAACTAGAAAAATTACCAGAATTAAGTATGTTATTAGTATCTGTATTAATTAATTCCCATTTGACATATGAAGATTGAAAATTAGAAGATACATACAAGTTAGTTAAACTAACGCTATATTCAGCACTATCTAGATCGTTTAAGGTAACACTAAATTTTGATAATGATGCTTCACTAGCTTTATCAGCATCATTAATAAGACTAGCATTTGTAAGACTAATATTAGAACTTTGACTATAAGTTACATCAAAACTATTTTTAGAAACCGCTTTATTTTCTGTTCCAGTTCCTTCAACTTTCATAGAAAGATATGCATATGAACTGTATATAAAAAAGCCAATAATTAAAATAACAGCAAGAATAAAACTAGTTAATTTTATTAAGGTATCTTTTTTCATATATATAACCTCGTTTCTATTATAATTTTACAATAACTATTCTAATTTTTCAATTAAAAAAGTGGAAGTCTACTTTCAGGATTAACATCATCAAAAGATGAAAAGTCTGATTTTAAAAATAATGGATAAGCAGCTGCGCCAATCATCGCAGCATTGTCAGTACAATACACAAAATCTGGTAATGATAAATTAACATTATATTTATCACATAAATTTATTAATTGATTTCTTAAATATTTATTAGCTGATACTCCCCCAGCAATTATAAAATTTTTAGTTTTTAAATTTATAATAGCTTTTTCACATTTATTTACAATTGATGCTATTGCTGATGTTTGAAAACTACAAGCTAAATTTTCTTTATTAATCTCTTCTTTTTTCATTTTACATTTGTTAACTTCATTTATAACACTACTTTTAAGTCCACTGAAAGAAAAATTATAACTATCATCTTGAAGAGGTATTGGTAAATTATATGTATCTTTTCCTTTCAAAGCTAATTTTTCAACATTGGGTCCGCCCGGATATTTTTCGCCAAGAACTCTTGCCACTTTATCATATGCTTCCCCTATAGCATCATCTAAAGTAGTACCTAAAACTTCAAAATCATAATCATTTTTCATTAAAACTAAATCTGTATGCCCACCACTTACCACCAGAGCAAGTGTTGGAAAAATAATTTTATTAGTTAAGTTATTAGCATAAATATGTCCAGCAATATGATTAACTTTTATTAAAGGTTTATTATAAATTAAAGATAAAGTTTTAGCACACTCTATTCCGACCATTAAACTACCAATTAAGCCGGGTGCATATGTTACGGCAATTGCATCTACCTCTTCTACTTTCATATTCGCTTTTTTTAAAACATCATCTAATACTATAGTAATAACTTCCGTATGCATACGAGAAGCAATTTCTGGAACAACTCCCCCATACAATTTATGAGTATCGATTTGCGTAAATACACTAAGAGCAATAACATCACACCCATTTTTGACAATCGCCATACTTGTTTCATCACAGGATGATTCAATTGCTAAAATAAATATATCTTTTTTTTCCATTTTAATTTTTCCTTCCCATTAGGTATGCATCTTGATCTTTGTAGTAATTATTTCGAACATGAATAATTTCAAAGCCAAATTTTTTATATAAATTAATTGCAGCTTTATTAGTAGTCTTAACTTCCAAAGAAAAACACTTATTTTCATTAAATTCACTAAACATATAATCAAATAAAACACTAGCTATTTTTTGTCTTCTATAATCAGGATCAACACAAATATTGACAATATCAATAACTTCGTATAATACCGTTATATGTAAAAATCCGACAACTTTATGGTCTTTTTCATACACAAATATTTTAGAAAAATCTTCTTTTAAAATATCTTCAATAACAAATAATTTTTCAAAATTATCATTTAATAATTTCCCTAATCTATTAATTTCTTTTATATCACTAATTACTGCTTCTCTTACCACTTTTAAAACCTCATACATTTATTTTTTTAATATATATAGGATTAATATCATGGATATTAACCTTTTTCATTCTTTTAATTTTATCATACACACTTTCTATATTTACATTTTTCATTTCTTCAAAAAATAAATAGCCTTCTTTTTCTTTTTCCAAATCTTCTTTTTTTAGATATGTATAATCACCAATTCTTTTTTTATCTTTGGTAAATTTACCAATAAAATACCCTTTTTTATCCGAAACTGATGTTATAAAATTACTATCAGAATTTATTACTAAGGCTTGTAAGTATAAATAGTCTATACTATAAACATTAATATTTTTACAATAACCTAATGTTTTGGCAATAGTTATACCTACTCTTATTCCGGTAAAACTACCTGGACCATTTACAACAATAATATTTTTTATATCTTCTACACTTAGTTTACAATCATTTAATAATTCCGCTATTTTAAATACAGTTAATTTACTATGAGAATTAGTAGAATCTAAACTAATTTTTTTAATAATTTTTTTATCTTTTAAAATAGCTAAATTTAATAGTTGATTATGAGTATCAATATATAAATCATTCATAAAAATCAGCTCTCTTTAAAATTAATTATAACACTAAAAGAACATTAGAAAAAGTTCTAATGTTCTTTTTTTTTAAAACCCGAACTATAAAAGTTCGAGTTTCTTATCAATCTGGTGCCATAAAGGAAAAAGTACGACAATTTTATTTAGTTAATTTTTTACAGGAATTGGAGAAATTATTTTGATAATTCTGGCATCTTAAAAACATTGAACTAAATTCGAAAGCTATTTCTTCATTTTTACTACCACTTAAACAAAAACAAATAGGACATAAAAATTTGTTATTAAATTCTCGATTAGGATTTTGATAAAACTTAATAGAAAAAATATTATTTTGAAATGTAATTATTAATTTATTCACTTTTTCGTCAATTCCATAATCTTCACTATTCCATATAAAAGTATTATTAATTAGTGTTTTATTATATGGATCATCGTATTTTTGAATAGTTTTAAACAATTGCTGCATCTGAGAAAATAGAAAAGAATCATCTTCAGTCACATTAAATTCGTTATGTTCATCATAATGTAACATAACCCAATAAAAATCAGCTCCACCAAATTCCATTAGAAACTTTTGATTTTTATCATTTGTTAATTCAATTGAGCTATCTTCTATTTTATTAATCTCCATTAAAAAAATCACTCCTCATGCATATTGTCAAAAACAATATACAAGTGTGTTTTCTAAATTGTCAAAATTTAATATAAAAACATTGTGTCGAGAACAAATGTTTAATATAATTAATTTGGAACATTTAATAGTTGGGTGATTGCCAAACTTCATGAAGAAGGGAGGCGATAGTATGAATAAGAAGGATTTTTTAATTCTATCTTTAATCATTCTTATCTTCCTATTAGTATTATTACTAGTTATAGTTTTAATATAAAAGAAAATCACCTAACTCAACTGCTTTGAATTAGGTGAAACCAAATCTTTTGGCAACACTCAACACTAGCACATATTGAATGTTCCTTTTTTATTTTATGCAAGGCAACCTTGACATATTCATCATAACATAAAAACGCACTTTTATCAAGTACGTTTTCTATTAGCTATACTCGAAAGTCCGAGTTTCCTATCAATCTGGAGCGATTGTAGAAGATATCTACAACTTTCACTCTTAAATGATTTGATATATAAATATCAATCTTTAATGATATTTTAGCACAAATTTATTTAAATGTCTTAACAATTAGAAAAAGTTCTAATGTTCTTTTTTATAAGATAATTTAATAATTTTGTAAATATAATTTAAATTATTAAAATTTTCATTTTCAATTATATTAATAATATTTTTATATATTTTATCTAAATCATTACAAATAACATTACTAATTTCATAATATAAATATTTAAGCTTTTCTAAATTTTTTTCTTGATATAAATTAGATATTTCCTTTAACACTGTTTTTCTTTCTATTTCTTCTTGGCGTAAATTCAAATTATATTTATATGTTTTTTTAATTTTTTCGTATTTAATATTTTCAAAATCTAAATTATAAGAAAGTTCACAAATTGTTAAATCACTATCTAAATCTAATTTAGATTTAAATATAGATTTTCCTTCTTTATTAAACTCAATTGCAATAGAATTTTTATTATCAGAAAATACAGCTAAATAATCGATATTTTCCGAAGATATACTCTTTTTATAAATTTTATTTAAAAATTCTTCATTTACTTTTATATCATATAAATAAAAATCTTTAATATTTTTAGTTTTAACTCTATATATTGGTACTTTTTTAACATTTAAAATTTCTTCACTTTTCCATTCATAAAATTCATATAAAAATTCATTTAAATTAAGTATTAAATTATAGTAAAAATTCAAATTAATCTCTTCCTTTCTTCAGTCCATAAGTAATTAATATTACTCCAACAAAAAGTAAATAAGTTTCAAAATGAGTAAATAAATATTTCAAAAAATAGCCGTAAGAAAAGCCACTATTTAAAATAGTTAAGAATAGTAAAATGAAAAAAACACTAATACTAGAAAGTATTATTCCCAATAAAATCCAAGATATTCTCATATTTTTACAACTCCTAATATATTTTATTTCTTAAAATTAATTTTTATTTATATAATTATACAAAGGAGAAAAAATATGTTTATAATAAAATATCTTATATTGGGTGTAATTTGTGGCATAACAGAAATTTTACCAATTTCTAAACTTGGTCATTTTGTTATTTTTAACAATTTATTTAATACAAATATTTTTAATGATCAAACTTTACTAAAAATTACTGATTTTGCTACTATATTATGTATTATAATTGTATATAAAAATGATTTAAAAAAATTACTTAAAAAGGAAAACTTTAAATATTTAAAAAAATTTTTAATTTTATTATTATTTCCAACTATTACCTTTATTTTTATTAAACCATACGCATTTAATAGTAAAATAATTGGTTTAATTAGTTTAATAATGGTCTTACTTTTATTTTTAGTAAGAAATATAAAAGAACATAGAAATATTAAAGATTTAACTTTTTTAGAAATCATATTTCTATCATTTTTTAGTTCACTATTTGTCTTCCCAGGAGTTTCGAAAATTGGCATTATTTATATTTTTTTAAAATTAAGAAAATTAGAAAATAAAAATTTATTTAAATATTCATTAATTTTAAGCATTCCTCTTAATTTAATAGTCTTAATATTTACTTTTATTTTCCAAAAAAATATAATTATAAATAATCTTCCAGGTTATTTAATATGTTTAATCGCGGCTTTTATAACAATGTATTATTTAATTAAAAAAAGTCTTAAAATGAAAAAAAATAACTTAAAAAAAGTTATTATTTATCTTTTGATATTTAGTTTATTTACAATAATTTTTGTTTGAAATAGTTGCTTTATATACATGGCGATTAGTATTATTTTTATCAGGTGTTGTTATTCTAAGATCTATTCTGACATTAATTTCATCTTTTGTAATGGGATTAGTTATATCATCGGCATATCCCTTATCTTTTAAATTTTTGGCAGTTACATAGATATTTTTTCCTTCAAAAATAAAATAATCTTTTTCACCATCATAATATTCATCTTCATAGTCTTGTAAATATAGTTTAGCGGCTGATTCTAATGAATTTAATTTGGATTCGCAAGCTTTTATTTTTTGAGCTTTAGTAATATTAAGAATGTTAGGAAGAGCAAAAGTAGTTATAATTCCCAATATAATAACCACTGCTAAAAGTTCAACGAGAGTAAAACCATTTTTTTTCATTAAAGCACCTCTTTTTTCAAACTAAGTATATTATATATTTCCAGTAACTGCAAGATTTTTTGATTGTCTTAACATAAGATTTATAGTATAATAAAATTTAGAAGAATATGAGGGAGAAATACGTATGCTAAAGGAATTTGATTATGAAAATTTACCAGTAGTTGATATTGTAAATGAAATAATTCATGATGCAGTTTCAAAAAAAGCTAGTGATATTCATTTTGATCCTACTGAAGATATCTTGCATGTTAGAATTCGTATTGATGGTCAACTCATAAATTATACTAAAGTTCCTGAAAATGTAAAAAAGAATTTAATTACTCGTATAAAAATTATAAGTGGAATGAATATTACCGAAAGTCGTCTTCCTCAAGATGGCGCTATTAAAATGGATATTGAATCCAAAGAAGTAGATATGCGTGTTTCATCTTTACCTTGTTTATTTGGTGAGAAAATAGTTATTCGTATTTTAGACTACACAATGAGTAACGAAGGATTAGAAACTATTGGCTTACTTAAAAATAATTTAGAAAAAGTTAATAAAATGATTCAAGTTCCTAATGGTATTATTTTAGTTACTGGGGCTACTGGTACTGGTAAATCAACTACTGTATATTCTATTTTGCAAAAACTTAATACTACGGATAGAAATATAATTACTGTCGAAGATCCAGTTGAAATGAATATTGATGGTATTAATCAAGTTCAAGTAATTTCTGATATAGGTCTTACTTTTTCCAATGTTTTAAGAAGTATTTTAAGACAAGACCCAGATATTATAATGATTGGAGAAATTCGTGATGATGAAACGGCGCGAATTGCGGTTAGAGCCTCAATAACTGGACATTTAGTTCTATCAACAATTCATACCAATAACTCCCTAAACACTATTGAAAGATTATTAGATATGGAAGTAGAAAGATATCTTTTAGGTACTGCCTTAACTGGTATTATTTCGCAAAGATTAGCTAGGCGTCTATGCCCTAAATGTCGTAAAGCGGTTAAAGCGACACCTTATCAAAAATCAGTTTTTAAAAAAGTTATCAATACTGATATAGATAAATTATATGAACCAGTGGGTTGCGATGAATGTATTGATGGTTATATAGGTCGTATTGCTATTCATGAAGTTTTATTACTTAACCAAGAAATTAGAGATGCTATTACTAATAATGTTAAAAAAGAAGAATTAAGAAAAATTGTTTACCAAAATTCAGAAGTTGAAACATTACTTCAAGACGGATTAAAAAAAGTTGTCGATGGAACAACTTCATTTGAAGAAATAATCAGATTAGTAGATATTGAAAGTGATTATTTAATGGATGAAGATGAAAATGATTTAAAAGATGTTATTTTAGGTAAAAAAATTGAAGTCGAAAAAAAAGAACCTAACATAGAAGTTCTTTAAAAACCATGATTAAGTATTTCTAAAATTATATCTTTAAAAATAAAACAAACATAAAATGCTACCAATAAAAAGGGACCATAAGGTATCTCTTTTTCTTTTTTTATACCAGCAATAAAAACATATATTAAAGCTAAAATAGAAGCTAATATTAAAGCAATTAAAGAGACTCTAGGAGTTAATATTAGACCCATAACAAATCCTAATTTTATGTCCCCTCCCCCTAATGATTCTTTTTTAAATATTAAATCACCTAATACTTTTATTAAAAATAATATTACAAACATAGTTGTTCCAAAACATACCGAAAGTATTACGGTTTTAATATCTTTATAAATTAATTCTAAAACGATATATAAAATGGCACTAATTATTAAAGGACTATCAAGAATTATATTATATTTAAAATCACTTACCCAAATAATTATTAAAAGCGAAGAAATTATTAAAAGTCCAAAAAATTCAAAACTTATACCAAATATAATATAACTTAATAAAAACAATATTCCACAAAGCAATTCCATTATAAGATACATTAATGGTATTTTTTTACCACAGTGATGACATTTTCCTCTTAAAAATATATAAGAAAAAACTGGTATCAATTCATACCATGATAGTTTTTTTAAACAATGAGGACAATGACTAGCTGGTTTTATTATACTTTCTTTTTTAGGAAGTCTTTCCCCTACAACAGTATAAAATGAGCCAAATACCAGTCCCAAGATAAAAATTACAATATAAAACATAAAACCCTCCTTTTAAGAAATACTATTATATAAATCAAACATAGGGATTATTACCGCTAAAATTATTGTACCAACAATTACTGCTAAAGAAACAATCATTATTGGTTCTATAAAAGCTTTTAAACTATTAACTAAATTTCGATGTTGTTCTTGATAATATCTGCTAACAGTAGCCATCATTTCGGCCAGTTCACCTGTTGACTCACCAGTTACAATCATATAATAAGCTACTTCGGGAATAGCCCAATGATTTTTAAAGGCTTCCGAAATTTTTTCTCCTTTGGTAATATTAGAAATAGTATTATACATAATTATTTTATATACTTCATTTCTAGTTACTTTACTTAAAATTCCTATACTTTCAGTAATTAAAACATTATTTTTTAAAAGAGAAGAAAATGTTTTAGTAAATATAGTTATTTCATTATATATAATAATTTTACCTACTACTGGCATCTTCATAAATAATCTTTGTAAAATCATTCTAAAAGCCTTAACTTTTTTATATAAAAATACTATAATTCCCACAATAAATATAACACCAAGTAATATAAAAGAAATGTTTTCTTTTAAAAATTGCGAAATGTTGACAATAGCTAAAGTAAAACCATGAATTTTAATTCCAGCTTGATCATAAACATTAATAAATTGCGGAATAACATATAACAAAATAAATGTTATAACTGCTATGGAAAAAACGGTAATTATGGAAGGATACGTCATAGCACTTACCATTTGCTTACGAGTGGATTCTATTTCAGTATAATATTCAGCCATTTCATCCAAAGTCTCTTCAAGTTCACCAGTTGCTTCTGCAGCTTTTAACATATTAATTAATAAGGATGGGAAAACATTTCCTTGTTTTTCTAGAGCTTTTGAAAATGATTCTCCTAATGTAAGTTGATAAACAACATTTTCAAATATTCTTTTTTTACCTTTATTTTTCATTTGGCGTGATAAAATTCGCATAGATTCAGTAAGAGGAATTCCCGCTTTGATATATGTGGCAAGTTGCGTTAACCAAAATATCAAATCTTTGTTTTTCATTTTTATTCCAAAAGTATTTGATTGTCCATATAAAAAGTCAATCCACTTGGAAGATTTAATTTGATATACAGTATATCCTTCATTTACTAAAAAAGAATTTACATCTAATTTGGAAAAACCGACAAATGTTCCTTTTACAATTTGACCATCAGAATTTTTAGCAACATATCTATAAGTTGTTTTTTTATCTTCTCTTTTAACATCCTTACCTAATTCTGATAATAGTTTATTTCGTTCATCTAACATTTTCTTAGAATCAATTTTTTGATTGTATTTAATATTTTTAGTTTTAGATTTTTCTTCCTCATTCTTTTTTTTAAGTTCTTTTTTTTCTAATTTATTATTTTTAATTTTTTCTTTTTTTTCGATTTTTTCTTTTTTAGATTTTGGAACTTTAATTTTTGATTTCTTATCTGGCACATCTTTTATTTTTAATTTATCTACTTTTAAAACTGGTGTTGGAGCAGCAGTGGCTATTGATTTTGAAGAAACTTTCTTAGGTTTTCTTTTAAATGGTTTTATAAATATAAAAGAAAAACCATCAAAAACATATTTAAAAAAAGTCTTAACAAAAATATAATCATATTTAAAAACAGACCAAATATAGTTAAAAATTACTACAAAAACTTTAACTAAGCCAAGAGATACCCATTTAAAAAATAATGCTATCGCTTTAAAGAATGAAAGTATTCCGAGTATTATCCATTTAAAAGGATTAAGTAAAATTTTAATTGCCATCTACCCTATACCTCCTATTCTTTTACATAGTAAATTATAACATGATAAGATGTAAAAGTAAAATAATTCCCTTTTAAAAAATTAGTATAATTAATATTTATTTGGAAACATAAATAGTTAAAAATCATAAAATTATATAGGTGATTATTATGTTTCCAAGACTAACTTCTTCATTTTCTTTAGGAAGAATATTAAGTGGTATTTCAAAAACACTTAGTATTGCTAATAAAGCTATACCTATTTATCAACAGTTAAGACCAGCAATAAGTAATATGCCAACTTTAATAAAAACAGTTAAAAGTATTACAGCTACTCCTAAAAATAATAAAATACAAACTTCTAATATTAATAATAATCAAACCAAAAAAATTATTAGTAATTACAATAATACTAATAATCCAGTTTTTTTTCGTTAAACATTTAATAAAAATAAATAAAAACCTATAAATTTGTCAATTTTTCCACTTTTTATATCATAATCTAAATTTGCCAGACTATCAATTTTATCTAAAAGTTCATCACAGCTATAATTAAATCCATTTTGTAAAGCATGCCAGATAACATTGGGATTTTCGTTTAATATGTTACCTATTTCATTATTAGTTTTGCCATAACTATTTAATACTTTTGTCTGGTACATTAAACGATATTGCTTTTCTAACACTACTAAAAGTATAATTGGTTCTATTTTTAATTTTTTGAGATCTTCAAAAATTGAAAATGAATCTTTTATATTTTTTTTAATTACGGCATTGGTAAAATTAAAAATATTATCATCATAATTTATAGCTACTAAATTTAGTATATCATCATCGGTAATTTCTTTGTCATCCATTTTATATAATATAATTTTTTTAATTTCTTGTGATATTATATCATAGTTATTTAAACAACTCTTAATTATGTATTGCAATCCAAAATTACTTATTTTATAACCAGCATCAATAAATTCGTTTTGAACTTTTTTTAATAAATCATTTTCTTGTAAATCTTTATTTTGAATAACTTGACAATTAGCCCTAAAATATTTAACTATTTTTTTTCTTTCATCAAGAGGTTTATTAGTTACAAAAATCAAAGTTGATGCCTCATTGGGATTATCTAAATATTTAATTAATTTATTTATCTTTTTTTCTTCAGTTTTGCCAGTATTAAAAATATTACTATTTTTTACTATTATATATTTTTGATTATCAAAAAGAGAAAATGTTGCAGCTTCTTCAATTATATTTTCCAAATCACAATCGTTTAAATCATAATTTACAATATTTAAACCATTTTTGACAATACGATTAATGCATTCATTATTTATAACGTTACTTTTTCCATATATTAAGTATGCATTCATTTTAAAACACCCAAAAATATTATATCAACTCAAATAAAAAAAAGAAATAAAATTTATTCTATTTTACTTCTTTATGTAAATGTTTTTTTAATATTTTGTAAATTATAATTAATATAATTCCTAAAGCTAAAATTACAAGACCCGTAACTGTAAAATTCATTTTAACATAGCCAAAAATTTTATTTATACTATTTATAAAATCTTTATTAGCGATAACCATTTTAGCCATATTGAATAATTGACTGGCAAATAAAGTAAAACCTGTAATCAATATTCCAGAAATTAGAAATGATATACCTAATGAACAAAGACTTTTTGCAAAATTCCAATTTATTAAGAATATTAAGAATGTAATAATTACAATAGAAATAATAACATATATTTTCATTTCCGTAGAAAATATAAATCTAATTAATTTAATACCATCATTAGTTTTTTCATTATCTAAGTTTACAACATATTTTTCAATTGAATTATTAATTTTAGATGAGGCATCTTTTGAATAATTAGAAATTTTTTCTTTGTCAGCATCAGTAAGTTTTATGTCTAATTTTTCTTCTATTTCATCGTAATTAATAGAATTTTCAATTTCTTCAGAAGTTATATAAGGAATTTCTTTTCCATAAACAGCATAATCAACTAGTTCGCCAATTTTTTCATCTATAAGATTTTTAACTTTTTCACTTTCCATAATTGTATTAATGTATTTCTTGGGAAGATCATTATTATCAGTATAATTTGATATATATTCATCAACTGTTTTACCATCATCAATTTCAATTTTTCTAACATCTACAGAAGAGGCAATATTTGAAATGTTATCTTTATTAACAACTTTTTTAAAATTAAATAAAACAACAGCTAAACAAATTGCCAATACTAAAAATATTGAAAGAATTGTTATGCTAAATATTTTTAAAATTTTTTTCATATAATCACTTCCTAACGACATTTTAACATAAATTAATCATTTTTAAAAGTCAACAAATTTCATCTTTATTTAAATATATGTAAAGTATTAATCATTAATACTTTTTTAGTTTTTATTTAACCCACCAAATCTTCTTTTTCGTTCTCGATAAACATCTAGTGCCTTATCAAATTCTGCTTCGTCAAATTCTGGAAAATAACATTTTGGAAAATAGAATTCAGCATAAGAAGATTGCCATAACATAAAATTACTCAATCTTTTTTCACCACTAGTTCTTATTACAAAATCAAGTGGTGGCAAATCTTGATATAAATTTTTAGAAATCAAATTTTTATCTACATCTTCAATATCAATTTGACCATTTTGAATTTGTTTAATAATCTTTTTGAATGTATCCGTAATTTCTTCTTGTGAACCATAATTTAAACAAATATTTAAAGTATATTTTTGTTTATTTTGAGTTTGTTTTTCAATTTTTTCACAGGCTGCAATAACATCTTCAGGTAGTCCTTCTTTACGACCAGAAAACAATACTTTTACCTCTTCTTTTTTTAAAAAATCAAAATTATTGGTAAACATTGTTACAAATAATTTCATTAAATAATCTACTTCTTCTTTTGGTCTTTTAAAATTATCAGTAGAAAAAGCATAAAGTGATAAACATTTTATTCCTCTTTTTAAAATATGTTTACATAATTTTTTTAAATTATCTGCTCCCGCTTTATGTCCATAACTGCGTGGTTTTCCTAATGACTTAGCATACCTTCCATTCCCATCCATAATTATTCCAACATGTGTTGGTACTTCTAACTTCATTTTTCCTCCTTAAAAATATCGGGTTTTAAAACACCAATACCTAAATAAAATTTTTTATTCAATAATAATTGTTCTTTAACTTTTTTTTGCAAAGTAGTATTCGTTGGTAACAAGGAATAATCATCACATTTTTCCATTTCAAATACAAAATTTAATATATCTAATACACAATCTTTGCCATTTTTTACATCAAATAAATCATGAAATTGATAAATATTAGTATTTTTAGTAATAATTTCTTGTATTTGATTACTCAATAACCAAGAATCACAAATATAATTAAATTCATTTATTTTATAAATTTTTCTTATTTCATCTTTTGATTTTTTTATAGAATTTTTAACTTCTGTAAAACTTAAATTTGTTTTTTTGGGAATATGGATTTTTATTACTAAATTATTTTTATATTCAAATTGTAAGCTACCTATTTCAATTATTCTTATTCTAATAAAATAGACAGCCCATAGCATTTGAGATATTCTCACACCTTTGTATTTCCTATATATTATATCATTTTCAAAGCATTCTTTAACTCTTTTTTTATGAATAGTTATTTGATGCTGATCTATATTATAAATCTTCATATTTCTCTTATGATATAAATATCCTAATAAAATTACCATATTTGTTACAAAAGGATTGATTTTATCAATAAACAATTTATTGCTATTTTTAAAATCCCATAATTTTTCTACTTCTTGAAATTCTTTTTCATATAATATCTTACAAATATTATAATATGATAATTTCATTTTTTCGTGACTATTTATTTCTTCTAAAAATTTATAACATTTTTCTTTAAAATGAAAATCAATATTATAAAATTCAAATGCTTCATCTATTACATTTTTATTTAGCATAACTTCTCCTTTAAATTCAAAATACATATACATTCGTTATGAAATGTATATGAAAATGAATCAACTAAATATATTTTTTCAATATTATATTTATTTTTAAATTCATTTAAATCTCTTACTAATGTTATTGGATTACAAGAAATACATATAATTTTTTTAAAATTATTTTCCAGTAAATATTCTCTTGTTTTTTTATTTAAACCACTTCGAGGTGGATCAATAATAATTGTATCAAAATCATTTCCTATTTTATTTACAATTTTTGAAGTGTCTCCTTGAAAAAATTCTACATTATTTATCTTATTTATTTTTTTATTTTTTAAAGCATTTTCTATGGAAGAAACAGATAATTCAACACCATAAACACTTTTAGCTTTTAAAGCTGTATTTAAGGTAAATGTCCCTACTCCACAATATAAATCTAAAACTTTAGCATTTTTTGATATATTATTTAAAACAATTTTTTGCATTAACTCATTAGTGTAATTATTAATTTGAAAAAAAGATTTATAAGATACTTTAAAAATTAAATTATTAAGCATTTCATAAAAAAAATTATCCCCATAATAAATTTTATCATTTAAAATTACACCAACTAATTTTAGATGTTTTTTTAAATTATTAATATTTATCTCTATTTTATCTAAAGTATTAATTATTAGTAATATCTCATCATTATAATTACTTCGTATTTCAATATCACCATTTTTGATGTTTAGAGATTTTATCTGTACTAAACAATCATTTATCGACTTTTTAGCAATTAAACATTTATCAATTTCTATGAGTTCATGACTTCTATTTTTATAAAAACCAATTTGAAAATTTTTTATTTTTAATTCAATTTTATTTCGATAACCAAAAGAATTTTTATTTTTTATAATTTCTAAATTTTCACATTTTATTTTATTTATTTTTAATAAATTGAGAAAATTTTCATATTTTAAATTTAATGAATTTTTATAATCAACATGTTGTAAACTACATCCTCCACATTCATTAAAATAAGGACATTTATTTTTTATACGAAGAGGAGATTTTTTAGTTATTTCTTTAATTGTTGCCACATTATATTTATTATAATTTTTAATGTTATCACTTATAATTATTTCGCCAGGCAAAGCATTTTTAACAAAAGTTATTTTATTATTATAATAAGTAATGCCCTCCATTTGATTATTTAATTTCTCAATTAATAATTCCATTTTATTCACATCCATTATAATTTTATCATAATTTAAATCCATATTTTAAAAAAAATTTAATATTTTCGTTGCATTTAACATATATTTTTGATAAAATCTAATATGTAAAAACAAAGGAGGAGAAAAATTTGGCAAATATTAAAAGTGCAAAAAAGGATGTAAAACAAACAATTAAGAAAACTCCTAAGAATCATAAATATAGAGCTACTGTTAAAAATGCCATTAAAAATTGTGAAAAAGCAATTTTAGCAAATGACAAAGCATTAGCTGAAAAAATCTATAAAGATGTTCAAAAAAATATTGACGTTGCTTGTTCTAAAGGATTAATTAAAAAGAATACAGCCGATCGTCAAAAGTCAAGATTAAGTCAAAAAATAAAAGATATGCAAAAATAAATTGTATTGCTTCTTTTTTTTTGCTAAAATTATTATGGTGATAATATGAAAAAATATATTTTACCAGGTATACTAATATTAATTTTATTAGTTGTATATTTAAATATAGATACTTTAACAAATACTTTTGCAGACATTCTTGAAAGTAAACCTAAAATAGTTGTAAATCCTGCTAATAATTATACTAAAAATTATAAATTTAAATATGTTGAACCAACTAATGATTATACACCCTATTCTTATCAAGAATTACTTAATATTATTTATTCAGTATTGAATAATGGTTGGGACAATTTTACATTTTATTGTCCTGATGAATATTCTACATGTATTGATGATGTTAAAAGTATATCTGAAAATGAAATTTTGCTTACACATATTAATAATTTCGTTCATCCTTATAATAGTTTTAAAAATATTAAAACCACTTATGATAATAGTGGCGAAGTTAATTTAAAAATAACTAAATTATATTCTAAAAATGAAATAAGAGAAATTAATGATAAAGTAGACGAAATAATTAATGAAAAAATTACTTCATCAATGAATACTGAAGAAAAAATTAAAACCATTCACGATTATATAATAAATAGTACTAAATATGATTCTGTAAAAAATAATACGGGTAAAAGTCAATATAAATCTAATACAGCTTATGGAGCATTAATTGAACATTATGCCGTTTGCGGTGGATATTCCGATGCGATGGAAATATTTTTAACAAAATTTAATGTTAAGAATTTTAAAATTGCGAGTAATTCTCATGTTTGGAATGCTGTTTATTTAAATAATAATTGGTTACATTTAGATTTAACTTGGGATGATCCTGTTTCTACCGATAATAAAGATTATTTAATTCATACATATTATTTAATTAATACATCTGCTTTAAAAGCAAAAGATAAAACTAATCATGAATTTGATACAACTGTTTATCAAGAATTAAAATAAAAAAATAAAAGTAAATTAACTTTTATTTTTTTCAGACTGTTGACAAAGTCAATGGTCTTTTCTTTTATTGAAAAAAAGTATATAATGAATATGCGAGATAA
>CANRDL010000014.1 GCA_947629405.1 uncultured Bacilli bacterium | reverse complement strand
AGGTTTACCTAATTCCATAACTCCTATAACTTGTCTTGATTTACCACTTAAATATAAATATGCTCTTGTTTCTTCATTACAAAATCTCTTTCTATATTCGTATTTTTTAATTCCATATAATAATGGTTTAAAATACTCTGGTCTAAAGCTTAGAAATATTTCTTTCATAGTAAAACTCCTCACTTATAATTAATTGATAAATTAAAAATAATCATATTCAAATGGATCATATAATTCTGTATTTTCTTCAATTTCCTCTGTTTTTGCTCTTTCTGAAATTTTTAAATCAATGTACCTTTGAATTCCTAATTCTAAACTTTCAACTTTTTTTATTAGAGTTTTTTTACTTTCAAGATTTTCTTTATAAAACTTAAAATAATGATTTTCTTTAGAAGGTTTGCCAACTGCTGATTTAGGAACTAAATAAATTCTAATATTATCTTCAAGATTTTTTACATCATTTAAACTTAGTATAAGATGATAATTTACAAACCACTGATCTTCAGCTTTATTATTTTTTAATATATTTATATCGTTGTTATCAAAATAATTATAAATTAAATAGTATGATTTCAATATTTGATTGTTTTTGTTTAAAACTGAATCTTTATTTTTTATTAAAATATCGTCAAACCCCAAACTTTTAATTGCATAAAAATAATATAATTGTTCTTCAAAAAAATTTGTTTCAAGAGAATTTTGATACCTAACTGCGAGAAATTTTTCTATCTTCTTTATAAAAAAATCAAATTTTTTAAATTTTGGTAAAGTATATAGTAATATTTCAGGAGAAAATTTAAACATAGAAAATAACTGATGACAATTGAAGTCTTGTAACTCATAATTGTCCCATGATAAATTATTAAAATATGTAGATTTAAAAAAATTGTTAATAAAGACTTTTTGTAATCTAACATCTTTTAACTTTGACTTTCTGTAAATTAATTGATTAATAAAATAAAAATTTCTTTTACCTTTTTTCTCTGATCCATCTGTATTTCTGCATCTAAGTCTATCTTCGCTTACAATTTTCTTCCAATACTTTTCAACTAAATTGTAATCACTATATTCTTCATAGCTCCATATAGAATATTTTTCATTATTTCTTTCAAGTTCGTATTTTTCTAAAACTTCATCAAATAATTTAATTACTTTGTTATTATCTTCTTTATTACAGAAAAAATAAAAATCATCTGAGAAATATGAAAATTCACATTCTATCTTTTCCATCTGAAATTTTTCATATAAATCATCGCTTACCTTTTTCAAAAATCTTTCTGCAATAAATAATGAAATATAATTTCCTAAAATCACCTCATTTGAATTTCCATTATTCATGTTTCCAATATATCGTTCTAATTCTTTTAAATCCAAATTATGTAAATATAGTCTTCCATAAAAACTTTTAATGTCTAATCTAATGAGATTATCAAATATACATAAACTATTAAAGTCATTTTCCAGTTTTTCACTAAAATTATTTGATTTAAAATCACCAGTTTCAATATTTGGTTTTACTCGTTTTCTTTCATCTATATCCTGTATATCATAAAAATGATCCATTTCTTTAAATTCCCTTAAAGCACACAAAAAGTTTAGAATATTTGGAAATTTTAATACTCTATAACTTTTTTCATCTTTTCTAATTCTAAATTTTATTGGCGAAGTCCAGCAAAGCCCACTTAAATCAATATCATCTAGATCATTTGGCAAAATAATATTATCTATATTTAAAAAATGTCTTATGGGATTTTTAAAATTATACAAATTATTTAAATTATCCATTGCACCCTCCTATAAAATTACATATTTCTTATTTCTTAAAACTTTAAATAAAAATTAACTTTCAAACAATTCATCATTAAACAAATATTGAGTAAATATGACCAAATTGAGAAATTTTTCAACTTAATCCTCTAATATTCCTGCTTCTGAAACAGTAGTTAAATCTCATTTATTTTCAAACTCTTCATCTGAATTAGGTAATTTTAAAAATCTAATAACACCTTTAGCTCTTACTAATTTCCTTTTTTTCATCATTAAGTCTGTACCCTCTCATTTTTTAGCAGATTTTACTTCTTAAAAATTAGAATCGTTAAGTTTCATTATATTCCCTTCTATAATTTTGTTTTGCATTCTTTTTTCATTGGGCACTCAATACATTTCTTTTTTGAACATAAATTATTCCCAATTGTCCATAAGTACTTATCAATGTCACATGCAGAAATATTATTTTCTTTTGCAGCCTTAATCCAAACAGTTCCTAACTCTTTCAAATCTTCGTTGTTTAAATCTTTTTTATCAACAACTTTATTTAAATAACTAATTTCAACATCATGACGATCTATTGGTATATCTTGTAGTTCATCCTTAAAATGACATATTCCTGATTCAAAAATTAACCTAAGTAATAAACCGCCTGTTTTTTGGCCAAAACCTTTTATACTAGTAATGAAATTATATAATTCTTTATATGACTCTAATGAAATTATTTTTTGTATTAATTTATCATCTGGATAATTAGTATCTAAAAATCCAGACAATTCTAGCCATTTTTTTAAAGCAATATTTGGATATCTTGGATGAATATACTCCTTTATAATGTTAAGTAGATTTTCTTTATTATATTTAAATGTTTTAACTACATAACTTGGATTAAATATTTCTTTATATTTTTTATATGTATTAATTAAATTGAAATGATAAAGTTTAGAACGCATACCATAATCTAATAAGCATGAATAAAATATATAATGAATATACTCATTACTACCTATTTTAATATCGTTTGGTATTCCTACATTAGATATTTCTTCAGTAGAATTAAAATAATCTTTCATTTTACTAGCACAAACTTTAGCTTTCTCTAAATCAAACATATACTGCCTCCAAATATTCTAACTAATAAAATTATACTATATTTCAGGCATTTTTACTATACGACTATTGATTTTACATAGAATTTATAATACAATTAATTTAACGAGTGAGGGATATTTTTTTGATAAAAGGTTTAAAACCCTCTTATCATCCGCTCCATTGATGAATCTGTTCGAACTTTTCGGACATTGATATATAGAAAAGCCAATCGAACGATTGGTATTTTTTATACCCATATGATTATTTTGATATACTTGTCAAAATTCCTAGGGGGGTTAATAAATTTTATCAAAACAAAATATAAAAATTAAATTAGGTGAAAAAATGGTTGAGATTTATAAGGGAAAAAATATTGATGATGAAAAAATAAGATTTTTAAAATATATTTCTTCAAAAAAATATAGTAAAGAAATATATGATGAATATTTTAAAGATATAAATAGTGTAAAAGATTTAGCTAACCTACATATTACAACTATTAAGGATGAGTGTCTTGCTAAAGGCACAGATTGGTTCTTATGTTATAATGAATTTGAATATGCTGTTAACATATTAGAATGGGTCTCAATTAATAATGAAAATACAGTTAAACAAGCAATTGAAATGATAGAATTATTCAAAAAAATATTTTTTCAAAATAAAAACAAAATATTTATTGCAGACATGAGACATGATACCTCTTATACTCTATATTTAAAAATGATACAAAGAGGTTATTTTAAAGAAATAAAAAATCATTGTATTATTGACTGTGCAGCACCACCAGAAGTTCAAAAATTAAAATTAGAAATTTTAGAAAAATTTAATAGTATTGAAAATTTTTTATCAAGCAATTTAGCAAATAGTTATTCTCAACATTTTAAATATATACTCCATCACATAAGTTTTATAATAAGTCCTAATTTTATTAAAAAATATGCTAATGAAGTAAAATCAAAAGAAAGAGTTTTAAAATAAGTTGTAATATTTCTCATTTGCTCCTAATAATAGGAAACTCAAAAATTTTCCGAGTATATATAAAAACTACTTTCAAATTAAATTGGAAGTAGTTTTATTATGGCAATTTAGTAAACTCACTTGCTCATTGAATATTGATATGAGTTTAATTATATTTACATATTTTTAGAAGAATCATTTATTTTTTTTTCTTGAGTAATAACATTCCTTATAAAATCTTTAACACATTCATTTGTATAAATATAAGTTCCTTTGTGATTTTTAGTGACAGTGTTATGAGTTCCAGGAAATCTTTGGAAATTGGCATTTATACCTAATGTAGTATATAAGGCTTCATTATTTGCAAATCTAATTTGGGGATTTTCTCCTAATAAATAATGAATTTGTTCAATTTCTTGTTGAGTATAATTTTCTAGATATCTAGGTTGAAGTCGTCCGTTATGATCTAATACAGGAATAATTTTTCCTCTTTCATCAGTAATTGGAATTAGTCTTTTTTCCTCATCCCTTAAAAACTTGCCACTAACATCTTTTTTAAATTCACATTTATACATTGCTGGATCATTATAATCTTCTGTGCCTATATAATATAATTGCGGTATTTGACAAAATGCTTCATAATCAAAATTTGGTATGTCTGCAACACCTAAAGGAAAATTTAATTTTTGGCCTTTATATTCTGATATTGGTAAAATACCTAATCCACTATTACCACCACATATACAAGCTTTTACAAGTTCAGGATGTAATGCTGTGAAACAATTTGCAAACTTTGAACCAGCAGAATAACCCTCTGCAATTACTTTGTCATCTATAGTAATACCAAGATTTTGCAAGAATAATTTAGAAGATTTTATCATATTTACTACTTGTTTAGGAATATCTCTGCATTGTTCTTGAATCATTCTAATTTCTTGTTCAGATAATTTTTCTTCTTCACTTCTTCTTTCTTGGTCAGCAATTAAAGTTGACACATCATTATGAAAAACTTTACTTCCTAAAGCTTGTGTATAATAACCTTGAATTCTTGGTATTAATGGTATCATAACAGGCATATTTAAATCGTATCCAAACCACATTCCTGGATTAGGACTTTCGTAGGTACTTCTCTTTGCAATTTCATTTGCTTCTTCTAAATGAACTGGAACATTATTTCCTGTATTACAACTATGCATTATAAGGGTGGTATTTTGTTCACAATTTTTAGGAACGAATATCGAATATCCACAATTATATCCTTCTTCAGGATTTGGCGGTATTAAATATGTAATTCCTTCTATAACGATACCATCTTTTTCAAAACTTACTATTTTTTGTTCAATCATACTTAAACTCCTTATCAATTATAGCAATATGTATCTTATGTGATGACATATAATAATTCTTTCACTTTTCCTACTTATATTATAACATTAATTTCTAAATTTTTATTAAATGAATGAATAAAAAATAGTGTTTAAGTTATAATTATATGTATACTTATATTAGTTAATGGCTTATTACTAACTATTATCTAGCCCAAAAGTTGTTGCGCTTATTTATTTAGGGCTCCATTGAAGAATCTGTTCGAACTTTTCGGACATCAAAATATATTTCATCTCTATTAGAGATGATTTTTTATTGAAATAAAAATCCCCATTGGTCATTTTGATATATTGGTCAAAATTCCTAGGGAGTTAATAATTTTGTCAAATACAAAATAAGATAAAGAAAAATAAAATTCATAAATGTTAAGTATATTATTAAAAATAGATAGTTTAAACATATAGAAAATATGATAAAATTGTATTAGTTGGAGATGATGTTATGCACAAAATATTTTTATATTTATATCCAATTGAAGAATATATAAAAATGTTTTTATTTCATAATGATAAGTTATACAATGACTGGAATGTAAAAAGACCTCTTCCTATACTAAATGAATGTATTCAAAAAAGATATAGAGATAAAGGCTATCAAGTTGTATTCGCATTATATCCTGATAAAAATATATTTGGAATCACCCCACAAACACAAGATAAAATTATTTATACTGATGTTACTTTTGATGAGGCAAGTGCATGTTATAGTGATGGTACTAATAAAGAAAATTTTGTGCCAAAATATCCGAATGAACAGTTTTTGCTAAAACAACTTGGGCATATAGATGAATTAGTTGTTGGTGGGTACCATTTTAGCGATTGTGTAAAAAGAGTTGGAGAAACTGCTTTGAATATGGGAATAAATACAATTATTGACTTAGATTTAACAGATTTATTTTTTTCACTTTATAAAAATGATGAATATTTTCAAATAGATCAATATGATCCAAAAAGATATAAAGAATATTGGCAACAGGAATTAGAACAACGAGGTGAAGAAAAAGAATTTATAGAACAGCGATTTCAAAAAATGTATGGAAATCCTATTTATGGATACTATTCTGAAGAAAAAACAAAATACAAAAGATAAAATATATTATTTTTATTAATTAAAATATCTTCATCTCTCAGTTGTAGATATCTTCCACAATTGCTCCATTACGATAATTACTCACACTCTTGTGTTTTATTATGCCTAAATTATAATTTAGAAACGCACTAGTGAATTGTCATAATCATTATTAATAAAAATATAAGATATGTTATAATTATTTAGAGGTGAACTCTATGAGAATAAAAAATATTATTTTTGATATTGGAGGAGTGTTGGCAGATCCTAAAAGCGGCCATTGGTTTATTACACCAAACTTTTTTAATATAATAGATAGAAAGCTAATTGATATGGATAATTTAAACCAATGTTTTAAAAAATATTTATATTTGCAAACACAAGAACCTAAAACAGAAACAGAAGAACATGATATGTTTTCTAACTACTATTATAATGTATTACAAGAATTAAATTATCCTAATCTTAGTAAAGAGATGGTAGACAAAATTGCAGACGATTGTGTTTATAACGATGAGAAATTTATTTTTTATGAAGACGATAAAGAAGTACTTGAAAATCTTTCAAAAAAATATAATTTATATATTATTTCCAACGGATGGCCATCATCTTTTAGAATTTTAAGAAATAAAAAACTGGATATATTTTTTAAAGGAATAATTATTTCTTCTATGTACTCTACATCAAAAGAAGAAAATCTTTTTGATTTATTTTTAAATGAATATCAAGATGTTATTCCAAAAGAATCAATTTATATAGATGACAGAAGGCATATTTTAGATAAAGCAAACACATATGGCTTTAACCTTTTACTTATGGATAGAAAAAATATTTATACAGAAAATAAGTTTAAAGTGATAAATAATATGAGTGATATTATAAAGATATTGAAATGAGATTGGCTACAGGAATATTGGAGAAGATGAAAATAATGAAAAATTGTGTTGATTTAAGATTATGGAAAAGAAAAAGATGATATTGAGCATTAATGCTTTGAATCATCTTTTTAAATGCTGTTTAAACTCTAATCATCCAAATGGTCTATTGCATATTGAGTTTCTTCAGCTGTAAAACCTTCGCCGTACTCATATAAACACTCCTTTTTATAATTTTTGAATATTATTTAAATTTCTAATTAATAAATCATTAAATATCCACAATCGCTTTAATATAATAGGAAACTTGACTAATTTATTTCTAAAGTAATGAATACTAACAAAATATATTTTTTTTAATTTTTAAAATGATTAATTATTTCAGGTATTGTTCCATCAAAAATCACTATACACAAAGGAATAGAAATTAGAACAATTACAAAAACAGCTATCTTTTTTGAAAATTTAGCACAACATACATCATAAATAAATGTAAAAAGAGTAATTAATATTGCAGACGCAAAAAATAAAAATGTTAAAGTCAATAATAAGTTATTCATTCCATCTTTAAATGTAGTAGAGTCTAAAATTTGTATAAAAAACAAAAATGAAAAAAATGTAATAAAACCTAAAGTTATTAAAGAGTAAATTAAAACATTTACTTTTCTTTTTTTCATAAATGATGATGTAGCTGTACCAACAGAACGAATTGTTAATAATCTCATATTAAAATCTTTTCCTGATACAAAAGCCACAGTAGTAAATATTAAAATCCAATCCATATATTTTGGTAATGTTCCATCTTCATTATATTTTTTTAATGAAATTATATAATTTTTTAATATCAAATAAATAATATAAATCCCATCTAAAACAAGAGTAATACCAACAGCCATTTCAGTTTCAAAAAATAAACTTAAGAAAATAACAAATATAAATGATATAACAACAACGGCTAATATTTTTTTAATTTTTTTCATAAATTAAATCACTACCTTTCAATAGCATTTTAACATAATTCAAACCATAATAAATAAAATACTTTGATTTTTTTACATTTTTTTGTTTCAAAATGAAAAATATGTACAGCTATTGATTTTTTTGCTTAATAATAATGAATAATTTGAAAAATTCACTAAAAAGTAATGTAATTTAAGTAAAATAATGTTAAAATAGACAGCATCGGAGTTGATATTTATGAGCAAATACAAAACGCTTATTTTTGATTTAGACGATACTTTAATAGATAATAATGAATCTATTAAATATGCTTTTACTATTATAATTAATTCATTAAAACTAGAATATAGTGATGAATTATTTTTAAAATGGAAGAAATTTGATAATGCTTATTGGCATACTTGGGAAAGTGGGGATATGGTTATTCCTAATTCCATAAAGACACCTGAAGATAAAATCACTTACTTAAGAGCAACAAGATTCATTCTTTACTTTAAAGAAATAGGATTAGATTTTAACTCAGCGGTTTCACTTAATAAATTATACTGTAACATGTTAGGTGTTAATATAAAAGAAATTGAAAATGCTGGTAATTTATTACAAAGTCTTTATAATAATCATGAGATTGTTATAGCAACAAATGGTCCCAAAGAAGCTGCAATCAATAAATTAGAAAAAGCAAAGTTAAAATCATATATTTCAGGGTTAGTTTGTTCAGAAGAAGTTGGATTTTCAAAACCTATGCCAGAATTTTTTGATATTTTGTATCGCATAATAAAAAATAAAGATAAGTCTAAAATGTTATTAATTGGAGATTCATTAACGACCGATATATTAGGAGGCATGAATAATGGAATTGATACCTGCTGGTTTAATCCTAATAATATTGAACTCCCAAAAGAATATTATCCAACTATGACAATAAATAAATTATTACAATTAAAGAAAAAAATATAGTATGTGAAAATTTTTTCACATACTTATTTATTTCTGCAAAAATAATATCGTCATTTTCATTGAAACTTCGTTTCAACAAAATGTATCACAACTTTTATTTCCTTCTTAATTTCATTTTTAATATTCTATTATTTATTTCAGGATTAGCAGTTAAACAATTATAGAAAACAGCACTATTTCTTGAAGAAAAATAGTCAGCATTAACTCTAAATTCTGGATTTGAAATATTATAATATGCTTTTGTTAAAGCAACTTTATCTTCTTCATCTCGCGTTTGTTCTAATAAAGTTGGAATATGTTCACCCGATAAAATTAATATTTCATATCGTGCAGTTTTACATTCTTCTATCATTAAATTTTTAAATCTAGAATCACTTTTTTGAAGTTTTTCAAGTTCTTTTTCAACCTCTAATAATAACTTTTTTGATTGTTCATCAGATAAATACTTTGGATGATTAACTTTAGTATTTTCACTATCATATATTTTGGAATCAAGTAAATGCGCTTTTCTAATAGAGCGTCTTAAATCTGGTATTTCTGCTTGATCAGATAACCATTGTTCCTCAGCTTCTACTAAATAATCCTCATTTTCATCATCAAGTGGATTTAAAGGTTTTCTCAAACTTCTATAATAATCTTGTTTTTCCATTAAAACTTGTAATAAAGGAATATCCTCTTTATTTACCTCTGTTAATAATATTCCTTGACTTTCCGCACATAAAGTTAAAAAATCAAGTTCTTCTTTACTTAATGGATAATCTTTTGTAGTTGCACCGCAACACATACATTTTAGTTCATCATCTAGTCTAACAAAAAAGTGTCTGTTAACACAACGCTCATTATAGTAATTATTAAAAATATCAAAATTAATATTTTCAGAAAGTACCTTATTCTTACTTTCTCTAAGATTTCTTAATTCATTATTAATTTCTACATAATCGAGAACTTCTTTATAAACACTTTCTAGTCGTTTTATTAAATCTAGTAAATCTATACCTAAATAAGTATAATCACCAGAACTTCTACTAATTAAATTATCAACAATTTTATATAATTGCCATTGTTCCTTGAAACTTAACTTATCAATTTCCTTAATATTTTTTTTATCACTAATTAACTCATCATAAACTCTTTTTCTTGATAAACAATCTTCAATTTTATCATTTAATTCTTTATAAAATGCAAGTTGCCCATTAAGAGTTTTAGGATAAGTACGATCTGCTTTTACAAACTCATCAACTTTTTTCAAATTCAAAAACCTCCCTATAAATATAATTTTACCATATAAATTGTCTTTTTTGTATTTTATTATTAAAAAAATGAAAAAATATAGATGTTTGTGCAAAAAAAGTGAACTATTGTAAAATTTGTATGTTATGATATTATTACATCTTATAAAGAGTGATGGAGGGACTAGCCCTATGAAGTCACACCAACCTATTTAGTTAGGTGGTAATGCTAGATCTATAAGATAACTTTAATACTCAAGGTTATCTTGAGTATTTTTTTATGAGATGTTAGAAAGGAGATAAAAATGACTTTTGATAGTTTATCTGATTTGCAAAAATTAGTTTATAAGGAAAGAGCAAAGGCTATAAAAAAATTCCAAAAAAAATATAAAACTAAAGAGGCAAAAGAAGAGGCATTAAAAAAAATGAACAATTCTGACATTGAATTTTTAAATTATTGTTCAAATACAATTAGTGCAAAAATTTTTTATTCTAAATTTAGAAAAAATAATTGATTTGGATTTAGAAAAAATGGATTACGATGTTTGATTGTAATCCTTTTTAAATATTAATCAATTTAGAAAACACACTATGCATGTGTAATAGTATCAAATATATTAGTTTCTATCAGTAGTATTCTTTTTAATACTATCTATTTTTTTTATTATTAGGAGTTTCATCAACTATAATTTTTGGATTTTTTTCAATCAAATAGTCACTTATATCTCTATAGTCTTCTCCAACTAAAATAGTACTAGAAATTAATATTTTAAAATCATTATCATTAACTATAATATGTAAATATTCTTGAAAATAACTAGTTTTACCATGTTGCACACGACTTTCTTTATATATTTTTTCAATTTCAGAATATTCAAATGAATAGATTACTTTCTTTTGTTTGATTATCATATAATTATCAGTTAAGAAATAATATCTATTATTCCAATAATCAATATTACCAATTTTATTTAAAAGATTATTATCAACTAAATAAGTTTTTATTTTCTTTAAATTTAAAAGTGTATCTATTCTTTCATAAATTATATCAATCATTATCAATCCAACAAACAATAAATAAAAGTAAAAATTGTATTTAATACTAAAATATAAAAATATAGCTAGTAAAATAATAGTCACAACTGCATATACAACTATATCGTCTTTACCAATATTTATATACTCATCTATTGTTAATTTATTACTTTTCCTTTTTTTCATTTTTTCACCACTTTACGATATATAATATAAAATAGCATCATCCCAAAAGTACAAATAATTAAATCATCAATATCTAAAACGCCAACTTTAAATACATATTGAAATAATTCTATTAATAAAATTATTCCAAATGATAATATAAAATTAACTGAAAACTTTTTAACTTTAAATAGTTCAATTAAGAAATATTCTAAAGGCATAAATATAAACAAATTACCAAATATATTTATAATGATTGAGTATGCTGTTTTATTTTTAAATATATTAACTATGGATTTAAAAGGAATTAAGTTATAACTATAAATATTATTATATCTAGCAAATATTACCATATTAAATAATAAAATCACATAGTATATAAATACTATTACACGGGAAAGTTTTAACACTTTCTTTTTATCTTCTATTTTTTCAACATAATTATTACTATATATTTTATTACCAATTATTACAAATATGGAAGCAATCACTATAATCAATAATCTAATAAAATAATTAACTTCTATATTTGGATTATATTCAAATCTTAAATAAAATAAAAATGATAACATAGATAATATATAAAAGAAAATAATTAACTTAAATTGAAAGTTGTATTTATTTGCTTTTGTTATTTCATTATATTCAATTAATTGTTCTACTTCATTTTTATTTTTCTTATTTTCTTCTCCATTTAATAATTCTGATACATCTATATTAAGTTCTTTGGATAGAGGGAGAAGTAAAGATATATCTGGAGTTCCTCTTCCTGTTTCCCATCTTGAAATAGCTTTTTCAGTAACAAATAACTTTTCAGCCAATTCATCTTGGGTAATTCCTATTTCTTTTCTTTTTAACTTTATAAAATTAGATATTTTATTTAGATCCATTCACATCACCAGCCAATTTACATTTATGAGTGTTTAAATAATTATTATACTCTTTTTGTGATACTTCGTTTCGATCATTGTAAGATATATATATTATACCATCAATATCTAAAAACTCATAATGTTTACCTATACTATAATGAAAACCATCCATAGCACCTGCTGAATAAGAATATACTTCATAATTATTTTCACAAAAATAATGCATATCATAATATATATCATTTCTACCTAATTCTTCACTTATACCAAAACCAAAGGTTAACAAATAAACAAATAATAATAACTTTGAGAAAACTACAAAGAATAGTGTAATAAGAATTGATATAACTTTAATAAAATTGCTTCCCATAAATCCAATTGCTATTAATATAATCATATTAGATATACCAAAAAGACATTGTAAAGCATTCTTTGAAAATAGAAACCATATAAAAAAGTAAATCACTATTATTAAACTCTTAAATTTTATTCTTTTTCTAAACTTAATCAAAACAATTATATTTAGAATTATTAAAACTATCATATATATTTGATAAAATAAACCGCCAATCTTTAAATCTCTTAATACAGTATTATAAATAATAAACAAAATCATCATTATCAATGCATAATAATCAATTATATTTTTTTTCATAAAAATCCCTTCTTCTAAAATCATAATATTATAGACATTAAAAGAAGTCACCCTATGAATCGTAGGATTTAAAAAAGAATGATTTTATCATTCTTTAATTATTATTTCATTGAATTTTTCATTAAATGCAACTAACAATCATGATTACAATAACCTTTATAACCTCCATTTTTTGATATAGTGTATTTGAAAAAAGCACTATCACTTCAATGACGAATCTGCTTGAACTTTTCAAATATTTAAATATATTTTATGTTTTTTAGAGATAATTTTTTATCGATTATATTTTTTAACAAAATTTAATAATTTTTCTCCTTGTTCCTTCATTTCTGGAGAATCTATTTCGTCTAATAACCACATATGTCTAATAGATTCACTATTTCCAATCTGAACTCCATTTAAAAAATCTCTAAAATGTGTTAAATTAAAACCTATTCGTCTTAACATATTTTCCGTTTGTTCTTTAGAATACTCATCCTGTTTTTGAACAAAAATGTAATATAAATCTTTTGGAGTTACAACCCTTAAAGCTGGATCATAAACTATATCATCTTTTTCTAACCAAGAATGTTGATAAAAACAATCAGTTATTATGCCAAAATCTTCTTCTTTGTATGGAAGACCTCCTTGTATTAATTTGAAATTTCCATTAAATAGATTAAACATAATTGATAAACCATAACATTTACCTAAAGTATTTTCATAATAGTTCAAATAAATATCATATTCTTGTTTCATTAATTGACTTACAGGATATGCGACTTTTTCAATTTCATTTAAAATGCCTAAATCTACTGATGGATGAACAGCTATCTTGTTACTTTGTAAAAAACTTTTTCTCTTTTTTGAAAGAACTTGTCTTAATTCTATATAATTATCATGCCAAAAATTTTCTTTTATTTTCTTGATTCTTTCGTCATCAAGTATATATTGTGATTCAATATTTCTATTAAATTCCTCTAAAATTTTATTTATAAAATTTAGTGAAAAATTTAGATTATTTTTTCTATAAAAATCTTTAAAGATACCTTTTTTATAAAACTTAAATAAATTATTATTTTCTCTTAAATATTCATTAACATCATTATTTTTTATCTCTTTTATTGATTTAAATCGTTTGGAATCCAAATAAATATTATCACTTGTCAAAATAGCAAGAGAAGGATCAAAAACAACAGTATCATTTTTTAGCCAAAAATGCGAATTTCCTGTTTCTAAATCTATTCCTTTAATAATATTCCAATTTGAATTAATAGAAGCGAAAATAAAAGCTAAAAGTTCACTTTTATTAAATATATCTTTATTATAATCATAGTCATAAAATTTTATGTCTACTTTATCTTGTGTAGACTTTATCACTGGCATTAAATCAATATCATCCATTATTCTATTTATTAAATCAAATTGCTCACATACTGAAGGATGAATTAATAATTTAAAATTTTCAGAAGTAAACGCCAGTTTTTCTATATGTTGTGTTAAAGAATATCTTAATTTATCTAAGTCCATAAGAATTCCCTTTCTAAAAATTAATACATAAAAAAATACCATAATAATGGTAAAGTATATTTTAACATAAATTTAAAAAAATGCTACAAATTTTTAAAAATCAGTTATGAAAAATGATATTTATGATCGTTAAATAAAATTAGGAATACTAAAACGAGCTATAAATGTCAAGTTGTAAATTATTTTAAATCATTAATTACCCCATTTATTAAATTTAAATCAGATGGTATAATCCATTTTACATTAGCCATTTTGAATAAAACTAAAGGTATAATAGCCCCGCTTCTTGCCCCATCCATCCATTTAGGATTTGAAGGCATTAAGGCATATAATTCTTCAAGTGAAATATCATTAAATACTTTTTCTGTACCTTTAATATAATCTTCTAAGCTTAACATATATTTATGAATATTATCATTAAATAAAGTGTTATCAACTAAGTTAAATCCTGTTAAAAGTTCAAATCTTTCTTCGCCACCGGTAAATATTGCACAATCATAATCTTTATCTAATTCAATATTTGAAAGTCTTTCAGCTACAAAATTTTCCATTTCTTCAACGGAATTGCCACTATATTTTTCATTAACTTTACTAAAGTTATTTAATAAGTCAGCAACTCCAATAGTTAAATTTTTAGTATCAGTTATTTTAGTCCCCACAAAAGTTACTAATTCAGTAGTTTTGCCACCCATATTAATGATTAAAACTTTTTTATTATTGTAATCGTTTTCCATAGCTTTTCCTAAATAATAGTTTTCAATACCATGGCTAATAATATTAAAATTTAAGTCAAATTTATCATTAAATAATTTAACTAAATCTTGTTTCCTTTCTTGTATTAAGTTTCTAAAAATACCAGTAACAAAAATATGTGTATTATAATATTTTAAATCATATTTAGTTTTTATTTCTGCAAAGTAATCACATAGTTCTTTTAAATTACTTTCGCTTATACCTTTTTCTGCATCAAAGTCATTTTTAAAATATATAGAATGTTCTTCAATAAGTTTTAATTCATTTTCATAACAATAAACTTTTATTGTTGATGAACCAAGATCAATGTAATAATTTTGCATATTATCAACTCCTATATAATATTTTATCATAAAAATTTATATTTTTTAATTCCAAACAATTAAAATTTACAGACAATAATTTTTTGTCATTAACTAATTATTAAAATTACTATTTGATTATTTTATATTTTAAAAAAATTATAATAATTATTAAATATTAACAATTTAAAATATCACCCGTAAAAATCGATTATATAGTCATCATTTTTTTATTTATGAACTACTTTATGTTCACTTATTTCATAGTCGTTTGTTTCATTCAAAACATTAAGATTTAAATTTTTTCCCTGTTCTTGTTTTTTTAATTTTTTCTTTTCACTTTGATATCTTTTTTCAAATTCATCATACGAAAAAAATGAACTAATATTTGGCCAATTAATATTGGGATCATTTTCATCATAAATAAAGTCAGCGTCTAATATAACTAAATCACCTTCTTTAAGTATTGTTTCGCCTCGCTTAGCATCTAAACTTAATACTTTTTCTGTTGGTTTCAAATTCTTTTTCCAATGTATTATATTTTCTTTCGTTAATCTTCCAACATTAGCACTATTTATATCAGTCCAAACTAGCTTTAAATCTCGCAAGTTTTTAAATAATTGATATATTTCATCATTATTAGCTGCTTTGCTTGTATCAACTTGCTCAGTAACCTCAACAAAACAACACTCACCATTAATCTTAAATTCTTTTCGAAATAATGGTGCGATTATATATGGATTATTTGGAAATTTTTTTGTAATTCTATTACCAAATTTAATAACTTTATTACCAATTAATAATACACGTGAAAAACTACCACTTTTATAAGTAATATCAGAAAATTTTGTATTTTCATTTTTTATAACATCTAATATTATTAATTTAATAATTTCATTTAGAGTTTCATCTTTCAATGTCAAAAGATAATCAGTTTCACAAAATATAGAATTTATTGCTTTTTCTTCGTTGTTATTAATATAATTTTTTACTTGAGAAAGAGCAACAGGATTATCTTTCACAAAGTTCATTAAAGCATATAAATTTTGAGAATTTTCCATAAATAGAGATAAATTGTCATAGATAATTTCTTTATTATTTCCTTTATATTCAATTGCAGTGTAAGGAATATCACATTTGTTGACAACTAATAAATTTAAATATTTTTTTTGATTTTCTTCATTTAATTTATTTAATATATCTAAATTAAACATCTTACTTAATTCCAAAGTTGCTATTGTTTTTAACACATCATTATCCATAAAATCATCAAATTTATTTGGTTGGTCATATAAACAAGACCAAATATTATAAAATAAGTGAGATATTTCCTCTTTGTATGGATATTTTTTTAATCCCTCTATAAACTTTTCTTTAAAACTAGGTTGCTCTATTAATAAATTAGCATTTAAAAAAAGAATATTTATATTATACATAACAATATATGGGAGAATTTCATTAAAATGATTGGCTATCATTTTAGCATTTTTATTTTTGAAAAATGAACTATTTAATTTTTTTGAAATAAAATTACTTAATTTACAAAATACATCATTATAATAACTTGCCGAACTATTTTTTATTGATTGTTGCCTTAGTATTTTAGCTTCTTCAAGTAACTTATTCAGTTTCCTCTCCAACATAATTTTTTCTCCTTCAATTATATTATAACATAATATTTTATAATAACATTATCAATATACATAATATTTGTGCTATAATATAAATCATTACTGGGAGGTGTAAATATGTCCAAAATTAGTAATGTTCTTAACATGATTGAATATTTAAACTTTGGAAAAAAATATAGTATTAAAGAATTATCAGAGAAACTGGAAGTATCTCCTAGAATGATTAGAGTTTATAAAGACGAGATTGAAAAAGCTGGAATTTATATAGATACTATAATGGGTCCATATGGTGGATATGTTTTAAATCAGTCTATTAGATTACCAAAAAGAAAATTTAAAAAAGAAGACTATCAATTAATAGATAAATGTATAAATTTAACTAATAATAAAGAAGATAAGGAAAAGTTAAAATTATTGAAAGATAAAATCATGGGTATTTATATAGGTAGCAAAAGTGAAAAAAAAGAACTTATATTAAATGATAAAAATCTAAATAAGTATAATATTCTTTCTAGAGCAATAAAAGAAAGAAAAAAAGTAAAAATATTATACTATTCTTATGGTAAAGGAGAACTCGAAAGAGTGATAAATCCAAGAGAAATGTTTTTATTTAATAATGATTGGTATTGTGTGGCATTTTGTGAACTTAGGCATGATATGAGACATTTTGATTTAAAAAGAATCAGAAAAATAGAATTATTAAAAGAAAAATTTTAAGTTGACTATATATTTCCTACTTAAATGTTATTATGGATTTAAGGAGGAATTTTATGCCTATGGAAAATATGGAAGATAACTTTAATAAATTGAAGGAAAGAGTTTTTGATTCACTATCTAAAACTGATTTAATTACAGTTAAAGATATTCTATCAAATATAAAAGATCCTACACTTGTAAGTGGAGTTTGTGGCTCTAATGTTGTTAGTAATTATTTATCTAAAGTACTAAGTAAAAAAAATAATATAGTATGTGAATCTATTACCCCGAGAGATATTCTTTATAGAAATCTAAAAGGGTTTAAAAACATAATATCTTGTAGTTATAGTGGGAACAATTACGGAGTAAAAACGGCATTTAATAATGATTTAAATAAATATTTATTTTCTAAAAATAATTTAGATGGAGTTACGAATATTAATTATAACGTTGAAGAGGAAGAAATTAGTTTTATATCCTTATCATCTACCCTTATCCCAATGACTATTGCATTACTATATTATTGTAATGACTTAAGTATAGTAGAAGACATTTTAGAAACTGTTCCACGTTATAGTATAAGAACAAATTATTTAAATGAATTATTAATTGGATATGAAAGTAGTGATAATGACTTAATTAAACCACAAGAAATAAATTCATTTTTAGAAAATGTATATGAAACTATACCTTTTTTTCCAACTTCACTTGGAAACTCTACCGTTTATGAAATATTAGGAGGATACGAAACTAGTTCAGCAACGCATTTCTTAGAATCTACTATGACAGAGGCCGGATTATTTATCCCAGTAGTTCATGATAAATATGATTATTGTCATGGAAGAAGTACTTTAAACTTTGAATATTCAAACAATTTAATATTTTTTGATAATGAAACTGAATTAGATAAATACTATAAGGAAATTTTACACAAACAGTATAGAAATATAATCAGTATTAAAAAGAAATATGAAGATAATATAATAAATGATTATTATTTAACTTATATCAGTATGATGCTTTGTAAAGAATTTGCTAAAAGTTTAGATAAAGATTTATCATTAGTTAAATATTCACCATTAGTAAAAAAATTATATTATTATAAAGGAGAAATGTAATATAGAAAAATTTAAGGGAGCTAAAATAAAAAAAAACTAAAATTTTTAAATCAAATATTAATCAAAATCCTTAGAGATTAGTTATTTTGTTTTAATTTTTTTATTAATTTTTCATGAATTGGTCGAATAAAATCGCACATTGTTTCATTATTGGCTTCGGCAAATGGGATCCACTTTACTCCTTTTGATTCATCTTTTTTGTAAATCAGTGGTGTATTATCATCTGCTTCTAATAAATAAACAACATCTAAATGTAGATGGGAAGAAACATATTTTCCATGTTTAAAATGTCCTTTAACTGGAGCAGATTGAATGGAAAAAATATTTTGATCTAAAATTTTAACTTTTAATCCTGTTTCTTCTTCAACTTCTCGAACCGCAACTGATAAAAAATCTTCTTCTCCATCAGCATGACCCCCTGGATAAATCCACCCATCATTTATAATGTGATAAACTACTACCATTTTTGTTCTTTCTTTATTGACAACAAATGCTGATGCAGAAAAATGACCAAAAATATTATCTCGTGTTAAGACATCATCAAAAGTATCTATAAATTTTAAAAATTGTTCTTTATCTTTTTCTTCTTGTTCATTAAAAGGTATATAATTTTCTATTTTTTCTTTTAAATTCATACTTAACACCTCTAATAATAATTAAATTATTATTTTTTTATTTACAATTATTCAAAACTTTCTGATTTTCTATCATTAAACTTTTCATTATCCATTTAATGTCTTCAATGGATTTATCAATATTAAATCTTCCATTACCTACTGGATAATAAACAGAATAAAAGTTATATTTTTTACCATTTATTTTCTTTTCAAAAAGTTGTTTTCTTACTTTAGAAACTGATATTTTTTCATTTAAGACTATAGAACTTACTTGATTTCCAAATAAAATAATTACTTTAGGATTAATTATTTCAAATTCTTTTTCTAACAAATGCAAATATTTTTTGTAAACATTATCGGATAATTCTCTAGCATCTACTTGTGTGCATTTTCCTAAATTTGTAATAAAGTATTTATGCTTTTCTACGTCATCGTAAACTTCTTTGGCAAATTCTTCTGACCAATCTTCACCTTTTATATTTTTTATTTTTCTATAAATATCTTTATCCATTAAATTTAGTTCAAAAAATAAATCCCATATATTTTTTGTTCCTATCCAAGGAGATTTGATACCTTTCCAACTCTTTGAAGATGCTATATTACGTCCTGTGGGATTCATGAAAACAAAGCATATATCCGGATTATTTTTACAACCACCATTATATATTGAATCTAATTCTTTAGCTCCATATTTTTTTTGAAGTTTGTCATATTCAATTTTTAAATCTTCTAACTGCATTAAAACCACCAATTTAATTTTACCATAAATTTATCTTATTATAAATCACACTTTATATATTCTACATTTTTAATCTGATTATTATTAAATTCTATTTTATAAATACTTGGATTCTTGGGTGTCCCATTTAAAATAGTATTATTATTAAATCTAACATCAAAGTTTTTGCCATCATATTCAAAATAATCACATATTGTATTTAGATATGATAATAAAATAATACCATGTATTACAATAACAACTTTATTACTTTTATTATTTAATAAATCATTTATAAAAGATTTGAATCTATTATCAACTTCATTTAATGATTCACCATTATTTAATTTAAAGTTTTTATCTTCAAAGGATAATTTAGTAAAATTAGCTGAAAGTTCATTTAAATAATTTACTCCAAATTCTCTTTCATTTATTCTTTCATCTAATTTTATTTTCAAATTGTTACTTTCAGCAAGATATTTTGCTGTCTCTATTGCCCGAGAAGAATTACTAGCGTATATTTCATCAATATCTTTTAATTCTTCAACATTACATAATTTTTTAGCATTTTCTTCTCCTTGTGGAGATAAAATCATATTTTTATTATATTCAGACCATAAAACAGCATCATTATTGATATAATTATCAATTTCAACAAATGGTGCCGAATGCCTTATTAAGTATATTGCTTTCATTTAGTCAGCTACCTTTCACAAATAATTATACCATATATGATAACAAAATTCTTCAATTATAATCCCTAATATCGTTTTTTAATCTTAAAATAAAAATTATAATCTTTAAAAGTTGTAAATAAAATGTTATGATATATATAAGTTAGAAGGTAAAATATGAACATATATAAAAATGAAAAAAATAAAGAAAATCAGGGAATATTGTCTGCCACTGTTCCTCAAAAACCTATATTAAATACTCAATCTCAACAAAAAGTACAATTACAAACTAAATTATGTCAAAAGAAAAAAATAGTTATTTATAAAAAAGAAAATAAATATTATGTTAATCATAGCACTGCATATGCTTTGGGAATTGTAAATACCAGAGCTATTATGCTAGAAAAACCAAAATTAGTGGAAATTAATTATGATATACATAATAAACTAAAAAACAATAAAGAATTTGAGATTGAATATATAGTTCAAAAATTAGATAAGCCAAAATTAAAAGTATTTATATTAGATTCATCTTACTATATTGAAAATTCAGCTGCTTTTGCATTAGGACTATTATCAGTAGAAGAATTCAATTCTGCAACATCAAAATATTATTATATTCCGGAAGAATTTTTAGCAAAACTAAAAGAAAATTATGAGATTGAGATTTATTCAAAAAATTTATATGAAGAAAAAACAAATAAAAAATTATAATATATAAATAAAGAAATTTACTATAATAAATTTCTTTTTTATTTTTGCTCCTAAAATCTATTTTTTCAAAACTGGTCCTTGGTCGCCAAACATATTATTTTCATTTAAATAAGATAAAGAAATTTTATCAATATTTTCTTTTATAGTTCTTAAATCTTTTAAGGAATATTTACCAATATTATTAATATTAATTGGTTCTTTCTTATTAGATAATTGAGCTTTAATTATACGAGTTGCTTTTTTACTGACATTTAATAACATATTTACATCATTATTAATATTGGCATTTAATTCTTTTTTATATTCTAAAAAATAGTGCAATTTTTCTATATCATTTTCTTTTATAAAGCACATTAAATATTTCGATGGAAATATTATAGATCCAACAATTGTTAATCCAAATAAAAGCCCCGTAGAAAACTTAGCATTATCCATAAAATTTGTAACAGTTAAAGGTAATGCTAACGGACAGCCCATTATTAATGTTTCTTCAAGTGGAGTAAGGGGTTTTACTTCGGCTTTTCTAGCTTGTTCTTCCATTTTTGATTCTATTTTTTGTATATTTTCTTTAGAATATAAAACAGGACGTTTTTTTCTATTTGCGAATTTTATAATTATTTTATCTTTTTTATGTTTATAATTTTTTATATATCTCTTTTTGTCTTCATAATTTAATGAGTAATCCTTCATTAATAACTTCCTCCTACATGCAACAAATATTATATACACATTTTCATTTTTGTCAATTTTATTATATATGCTTAATAAAAATAGAAAATAAATTTATTTTATGTTATTATAGCTATAGAATAGGAATTAAATTATGAAAAGTGCTAAATTAGATGATAGTGAAATTATAGATTTAATAATTTATGGTTTAAAAGAAAATAATATGGAACTAAAAAATTATAAAATATTAAAAATAAAAAAAGTTATTGTATCTTATAATAAATATTGTAATTATTTTAAACGTAAATTTGATGGTAAATTAGATACATTTAAAAGAGCTGCCTGTTTATTAACAGCTATCTATCAAGGAAAATTTTCTGAAAATGATATGACGAACGCATCTATTGCTATAGATTGTGCATAATAAAATGTGTGAAAAACCATATCAGTATGATATTGTTAATGGATTTGCTTTTCCTGAGAAATTAGAAGAAGTTGAATTTAAAAAGATTTTTGAAAATGACATGGATATATATAATAAAAATGAAAGTAAATTAATTGAGTTACTTATGACTAATAATAATGTTTCATTAAATGATTTTTATGTTAATTTTAAAGATTTTTATGATATAGCATTACAGTTAAAATATAAAAATAGTCAAGCATCAAAAAAATAATATAAGACATATTACGAGCTAGAAGTCTTTTTTATATATACAAATATATTTTTCCCATCAAATATCATAAATGCCACTATTTTTCTTAAGAAATCCCATAAATTTTGATATACTCAATAAAAAAAGAAAACTTTTTCAAGTTTTCATTAATTAAATACTTCTTTCAAAATAGTCATGTTCGTCTTCGTGGTCATTAAGCATAAATTGGTAATATTCCCAAGCATAATTAATACAAAAACGACTATCTAAAATTTCTTTAACATCTCGATTTGTTTTTTTAGCTACTGCACATGCATTTACATAAATATGATTACATATATTATCCAAAGCTGTATTATCTTCTAAAATTTTAGATAATATTTCCATTTTATCTTTAAGATCTTCATCATTATTTTTTAAATTTTCTAAAATAAGTTTTTTTAAACTTAAATCAATTTTTTCCATAGTACCTCCTAAGTAATATTATAAAACAAATTTATATTTAAGTAAATAATATATTAATTAGATAAATAATCTAATTTTAAAAAAGTGGAGCAAATAATCTTAAAATAGCTTGCCATAAAGATTTTATAAAACCTGTCTTTACATCATTTTTATTTAATTTTTTGCAATCTTTAAATGTATTTTCAAAATCTTCGTATATATCTTTTACAACTTTATTATCTTCCATATAAATTCCATTTTCAAAATGGAGATACAGACTTCTATAATCCATATTTATTGTTCCTACTACAGATCTTCTATTATCTGATAGAAATACTTTCGAATGAACAAATCCCTTTTTATATTTATAGATTTTTACGCCACTATCATATAGCACTTTAAAAAATGATGTTGTTTGAGTATAAACAATTTTTTTATCTGGGATACCTGGCACAATTATTCTTACATCAACTCCTCTTTTAGATGCCCTACAAAGTGAGTTAACCATATCAGTATCAATTATTAAATATGGGGTCATTATATATAAATAATTTTTAGCATTATTAATTATGTTAATATAAACATCTTTGCCAATTAAATCTTTATGAAGTGGAGCCACGCCATAAGGTATTACATATCCCGTATTTTTATTATTATTAAAATTGTATTTAAACTTAGAAATATTTTTATCTTCTTTTATATTTGCATTCCACATAGTTAAAAACATAACAGTCAAATTCCAAATTGCATCACCAACAATTTTAATACCATTATCTTTCCAAACTCCTAATTTACTATTAATATTTATATATTCATCGCTTAAATTAACTCCTCCTGAAAATGCAACTTTTCCATCAATAATAGTCATTTTTCGATGATCACGATTATTCATAAATATGCCTCTAAAAGGACTCAATTTATTAAAAGAAATACATTTTATATTATATTTTGCAAGTTGCTTAGAATAATTAGTTGAAAGTAAACCTATGCTTCCCATATCATCATACATTATTCTAACATCAACGCCTTGAGATGCTTTTTCTTTTAAAATATTTAAAATGCCATTCCACATCTTTCCTTCATTTATAATAAAATATTCCATAAATATAAATTTTTCGGCTTTTTTTAATTCTTTTAACAATTCAGGATAAAATTTTTCACCAAAATCATAATAAGTAATATCATTATTAGTACTAACAAAATAATTTGTCCGATTTATTAAATATTTAATGTTATCTTTATTATTAACTTCTATTTCTTGTTTTATTTTTTCATCTTGAACTAATAATTTATTATATTTTTTTTCATATTCAAAAATATTTTTTAAAAGTTTATTTTTAGAATAATTTTTACCTAGAGTAATTAAAAGAAGAGTTCCAAAAATAGGAAATATTAAAATTAATATTATCCATGGTAAATCATTAGAAAGCCTAGTACTTTCTTTTAAAATACCTAAAACTATCAAAATACTCATAATATTATAGAATAATGTTATAATTCCTAAATATTTATAGAAAAATAATCTTATCATAATAGCAAAACCAAATTGTAAAATAACCCCTAATAAAACTATTGCTACTCTCTTTACTGCTTTTAACATATAAATCTCCTTATAAGTATTATAACAATAATTTATCTTTTTTTAAATAATTCATATTTAATAAATTTTCGATTATAATTCATTGTAGTCATTTATTTTATTTAAATCGTTTTTATATTCATTAATTACAATGCTAGTTGTAGTAAGTAACATACTAGCAATGGAAGTTGCATTATTTAAGGAATTAACCAAAACATCAGTTGGATCTAAAACATTAGTATTATTTATGTCCTCAAAAGTATTATTATTTATATTATAAATTTTTTGATAATTAAATTTTTTTATTTCTTTAATAATAGTTTCACTTTCTAAACCAGAATTATTCATTATTTGTTTAAAGGGATATTTTAAAGCTTCTTTAAATATTTTATCGCCATTAGATTTTATTTTTATTTCATCAGCTATTTGAAATAATATCAAACCACTTCCGGGTACTATACCATTACTAGCAACGGAAATTGCCCACAATGCATCGTCAAATCTCATCTTCTTTTCTCGGCATTCAGTCTCTGTTTGTGCTCCGACTAATATTTCTATTAAACCATTATTTAACATCGCTAATCTTTTTTCAACAAATAATTTATCAAAGTCATCATTTTTTTTAAAATCATTTTCATTTATATCTTTTATTTTTTCTTTTATATTTTTATTATTTTCAAAAGAAATTATAATTTTATCTTTATTCAGTTTTACATTACTAGCATTTCCTAAATCTTCTATTTTAAAGTTACTTTCTTTAATTAGCGAATTAGTAATCAAAGAAATATCATTTAAAACAATATACTTGTGTTTACCAAACTCTGGAGTTTTTAATAAGTAAATATTTAAATTATTTTGTAAATTAATAGCTATTATTTCATTTACAAAATAATTGCTATAATCATCTGCAAATATTATAAGATCTTTTTTATTATCTATTAAATAATTTATTATAATTGTAATTTCTTCTATATCATTTAAATAATTATTGGTAGTTAAAATACTAGCATTTTTTATATCTACTTCTTTTTTATCTTTTAACAAATATTCAGATGCTAAAATTGAATCTAATATGTAACCTTTTTGAAAAATAACTTTGGTATTTTGTTCACTACTTTCTTTAATTGAAATAGCATTTTTATTTTTAACTTTTAAATAAGAATCACCAACAATTTCACCAATTTCTTTAGAATTGGCTGAAATACTAGCAATATTAATTAATTCTTCTTTGTTGGGAAGATGACTTTTTTTCTTAATTTTAGAAATTATTTCTAATAAAGTTTCGTTTAATTCTTTTTTTAAAATAATAGGATTTAATCCTTCTTTCAAGCAGTTTAGTCCTAAGTGATAAATCGCTTGAAGTAAAACTAAAGTAGTTGTTGTTCCATCCCCTACTTTTTCATTAGTTTTAATTGACGATTCTTTTGCTAATTGCAAAATTGTATTGACTACTTCATCATCACTTTCAATATTACTTGCAATAGTTACACCATCATTGGTAATAAAAGGAGTAAATGAAGAATGATCAATTATGACATTACTACCTTTTGGGCCCAATGTAGTTTTAACAGTATTACATAAAGTATCAACTGCTAAACTCATTTTATCTCTTAAAATTTTATCACTAATTATCTTTTTCATCTTCATCACTCACTTCTATAATATATTTCCAATATTTTTTGGGCATAAAATTCATTCTACAACGATCATTTTTTCTTTCCTTAATAGAAATAGTTTTATAAAACATTTTCCATAAATTTTGAATATCTTCTTCCTCTTTACTTAAATTATTTGTTGATAATTTAAAATCATCGGCATTTACGAAATAATAATTTTTTTTATCATAAATACTAAGAATTTTTCTTTTTACATCATGAATTATCCAATATTCATTTTTTAAACGATTTTTAAAATGTTTTGCTAAAAATAAAATAATATTATTTTCTGGAGCCATCTTGGCATATAATACTTTATTTTCTAACTCTTTAAATCTTAAAAATCCTTTAAATTTATGTATTTCATTACCTACATATTTAGATATTTTTAAAGCTTTATTGATACTTTTTAAATTTCGCATGTAAAATACTTTATTTTTATATTTTAAACTATAGACAAAAAAATAATAAATGGTTATTTCTTTGTATTTATCATTTGATAAATATATTTTATAAATGGTATTAAAAATATTTGTTCCTAATTTACTTATTATATCTTTAATTACTTTTTCATCTTCATCGGTTTTTAAATAAATCTTATCTTCAAACAAATTAGCTTGATAATCTTTGTTTTTAATATCATAAGGAACCACATTTATTTGTACAAGTTTTTTTATCAAGTTTATAAGACTTAAAAAACTATAATCGTATAAATAAACACTATTATTTTTATTCATTGAATAAGGCAAGTTGTTCTATTTTTTTATTAGTCATTTTTCTATCTCCTAAAACTAAATTTTTTTCAATAAAAGAATATTTAAAAAAACTTGAATCTATAAAATATTTACCATTACAAGTAATAAAGTATTTTGCTCTTTTTAATACAATTCCCATTCTTTTTAAATCATTAAAATTTAGTTTAAAAAGTTTACGAGCTTTAATTATTCTTTTAGCAGAAGTAATACCAACACCGGGAATTTTTAATAAATCATTATATGAACAAGTATTAATTTCTTTAGGAAATTCATCCATATGTCTTAGGGCCCAATCAGCCTTTGGATCAATAAGTAAATTAAAATTAGGATTATTTTCATCTAAAATATCTTTAACTTTAAAATTATAAAATCGAAGTAACCAATCAGCTTGATATAATCGATTTTCGCGAACTAAGGGTGGAATTTTAATACTGGGAAGTAACTTATCATTATTAACAGGTACATAAGCTGAATAGAATACTCTTTTTAATTTATATTGATTATACATAGATTCACTTTTTTTAAGAATATGAAAATCATTTTCTTTAGTTGCCCCAATTATCATTTGGGTACTTTGTCCGGCTGGAACAAATTTTTTACTTTTATTAGTATTAACAAAATTCATAATTTTACTCACTTTAGTACCTTCTTTATTTGGCGCTAAAAGTTTTAAACTAGCATCTGATGGCAACTCAATATTAGCACTTAATCTATCAACTAATAATCCTAATTTTTTTAAAAGATACTCTGATGAGCCAGGTATAGCTTTAGCATGAATATAGCCACCAAAATGATATTTATGGCGTAATAAACTAATAGTTTCTATCATTAAGTTCATGGTATAGTCAGGACTTTTAATAATACCGGAGCTTAAAAATAGCCCTTCAATATAATTACGACGATAGAAATTAATTGTAATTTTACAAATTTCTTCTGGTGTAAAAATTGCTCTTTTAATATCATTACTTTTTCTATTAATACAGTACTTACAATCAAAAATACAACAATTAGTCATTAATATTTTTAAAAGAGAAATACATCTTCCATCTGATGAAAAAGAATGACAAATTCCTGAAATAGAAGTATTTCCAAAACCTTTATTACTAACTCTTTTACTTCCACTTGAAGAACACGAAGCATCATACTTAGCCCCATCAGCTAAAATTTTTAATTTTTCTTGTAATTCCAATTTAATCACCAGTTTTATTATATAATAAACCAAAAGAAAAAGTCAAACATTCGTTCTCTTTTTTAAAATGTAATTTTTGCCAAATAAAAACTGCTGAAAATCAGCAGTTATATATTTTTAATTATTATGTAATTTTCTTAAAACAAATGTTAATCCTAAAGCTGAAATTACAATTGCAATTACTGAGTAAATAATTGCATCAGAAGTATTTGGATTTTTAGTATTATTTTCAGGTTTTACAGAACTTGAATCTACTACTTTTCCATTTTCATCTACTATTAAACCTTTAGCAAGATATACATCTTTTGGATCAGTTCCAGTAAATTTTACACCAGCATTAACTACAATTAAGTTATTTTCGTTATTATCGTCACCATAAGCTAAAACTGGGTTTTCAGCAGTAGCATTAATCGTAACAGGACCAGAAATAGTAGCCTTGGCTGTACTAGGATAACCATCTTCTGTATTATCTACGATGATAGCAGTGCCAGCAGGCAACTCAACCTCTACATCGCCTACTCCAAAAACGCCTTCGCCACTAGCTTTGATAGTTCCGCCTTTAATATCAATAGTACCTTGACGAGCCACGATGCCAGCCGCACCGTTTAAAGTTCCGCCAGTCATGGTTAGAGTACCAGATTGCGGGTTATAGATTACGGCATTATTGGGACTAGAAAGATTTCCACCAGAAATAGTGATGGTAGAATTGACAGTTTCTGAACCATTACCAGAGATAGCATTACCATTTGTACTGGAAATATTTCCGCCCTTAACCTCAAGGCTAGAATTATTACCAAAGACAGTTATACCAAAGTTTCCTCCGCTAATAGTTCCGCCGTTGATAACCGCTTTACAACCCTGTTGTCCAGTTCGTCCAGCTTGAACAGCAATATTCGTCGCAGTAATAGTTGCCCCATTGTTGATAGTTAAGGTTGTAGAAATGTTAGAGACGACTGCTGCACTTTCTTTTGTATTGCCAGTATTGTTAATCTTGGCATTACTATCAATAGTCAGAGTTGCGCCATTGTCAGCAAATACTGTTGAAGAACCACCAGAGTCAATCAAACCATTTCCAGTACTGTCCTTGATGGTTAAGTTTGCGGAAGCCCCGTTGGCATAAAGCACGGTGCCATTAGAACGGTAAAGAGTACGCCCATTCAAATTTATTGTAACTTCTTTGTTTATAGTAATATATGTACTTAAATCCTTTATATCATTTCCTAAAGTACAAACAGGATTTTCTCCATTCAAACATTGCTCCAATTCATCTTTATTTTGAATTGAATTTGGGCTTTCAGCATATACATTTGGCATTATACACATAATAAATGCCAACATTAAGCTAGCTAAAACAAATTTCTTTTTCATTTTTTCTCCTTTCTTAGCGCTATTATATAATATTACTACCCCCCCCTGTCAAGTTTTTGTGGATAACTTAAATGAATTTTACGAGGTAAATTATTTACGTAAATTATTTACTTAACGTCTCGTTTTTTATCTTTCGGGACGTTACCTCTTAACTAACACGGGGAATATAAAATA
>CANRDL010000013.1 GCA_947629405.1 uncultured Bacilli bacterium | reverse complement strand
CTTTTCTATATATCAATGTTCGAAAAGTTCGAACAGATTCGTCAATGGAGCAGGTGATGGGAATCGAACCCACGTGGTCAGCTTGGAAGGCTGAAGTTCTACCATTAAACTACACCTGCATGCAATATAAATTATATCATAATATTTTATTAATGCAAGATTTTTTTCGCTAATTTGTAATTAAATAAATTTTTATGTATAATATTATATGAAAGCTGAAAGTGAGGGTAGCAAAAGCTTAGCGCCATGGCCACAAAAGTGGTGACGAGGATAGTAGTAATCGAAAAATTCGGCGGATGCTACTACGGATATATATTCGTTAAATACATAACAAAGTAACAAAATATTTCTTGTTATTAAAAATTGTATTACATAAATATTATATTAAGGAGAAAAAATAATGTGTGGAATAGTTGGATATAAAGGAGATAAAAATGCTCAAGATATTCTAACTAATGGTTTAAGTTGCCTTGAATATAGAGGATATGATTCTTCAGGTATAGCTTATTTTATTGATAATAAGATAAAAATAGTAAAAGCTTTGGGGCAAATTAAAAACCTAAAAAATCAAATAAATTATAAAGATCAATCAAATTTAGGAATTGGTCATACTCGATGGGCGACTCATGGAAAAGTAAATCTTGATAATTGTCATCCTCATCAAGTTGGAAAAATAACTTTAGTTCATAATGGAATTATTGAAAATTATGGAGAAATAAAAAAAGAATTACAAAAATCTGGTTATGATTTTTATGGTGAAACTGATACTGAAGTTGCTTGTGCTTTAATAGATTATAATTATAAAAAAACAAATAATATGTTAAAAGCAATAAAAAAATCAATAGATACTTTTATGGGTAGTTATGCCTTTTTAATTCTATGTAGTGATGAAAGTGATAAATTGTATGCAACAAGAAATAATAGTCCTTTAATTGTTGCTAATAAAAATGATGAATTTTTTCTAGCATCAGATGTACCAGCAATACTTAAATATACTAACAAATATTATTTACTTAATAATAAAGATATAATAGAAATAAATCAAAAAATTAATTTTTATGATGAAAATTTACAACCAATTAACAAAAAAGAGTGTGAATATGATTTAGAAGCCAGTAATACATCTAAAGGTGAATATGAACATTTTATGTTAAAAGAAATAAATGAAATTGATGAAGTTATTAAAAAAACCGTAGCGCCTTTTATAATAAGTGAAAAAGAACTTAAATCAAAATTTAAATTTTTAGACGATTTTGAAAAAATAGAAATAGTTGCTTGTGGTAGTGCTTATCATGCTGGACTTATAGGTAAATATTTAATAGAAAAATATAGTGATATTAAAATTGATATAGATATTGCTTCAGAATATCGTTATAAAAAACATAATTTTAATGTTAAAACATTAGTAATAATAATTTCTCAATCAGGTGAGACAGCTGATAGTTTAGCAGCTTTAAAAATAGCCAAAGAAAATGGAGCTAAAACTTTAGGAATAGTAAATGTTTATGAATCTTCAATAGCAAGAGAATCAGATGAAGTTATTTATACTAAAGCTGGACCAGAAATTGCTGTTGCTACAACTAAAGCTTATGTTTCGCAAGTTGCTATATTTTCTCTAATGACAATGTATTTTAAAGCTAAAAATGATGCAATTTCTAAAGATATTCAAGATATGAAAATTTTACCCCAAAAAGTAAAAGAAATTTTAAATCAAGATTTTTCTAAATTAGCTTCAATAATATATAAAGAAAATAATGTTTTCTTTTTAGGAAGACAAATTGATTATGCTCTATGTATGGAAGGAAGTTTAAAATTAAAAGAAATATCTTATATTCATAGTGAGGCATATGCTGCGGGTGAATTAAAACACGGATCAATTGCTTTAATAGATAAAGATACACCAGTTATTGCTATAAATACAGACGATGATATATTACCTAAAACAATTAGTAATATAAAAGAAGTAAAAGCAAGAGGGGCTTATGTAATTTATCTTACAAATACTCAACCTGAGAATAATGATTTTTATGACAAACTGATAAAAATTACTAAATTAAGTCCACTTGTAGAGCCGATACTGGCAATTATTCCTCTTCAACTTTTATCATATCATGTTGCGAAATTAAGAGGATGTAGTATAGATAAACCTAAAAATTTAGCTAAATCAGTAACTGTAGAATAAGGAATTTAATTTCCTTATTTTTTTTGGTTTGTTTTGCTACAAATAAAAAAATATCCTGAATACTATAAAGTGAAGGAGGTATGTTTTTTGAAAACATTTTTAAAAATATTAAGTGTAAAAAATATCATAGCTATTTTATTAACAATAATTATGGGAATTTTAATTATTAAAGGTTCAGCTATAAATGATTCATTACTTGCAATTTTTAGTGCTAGTTACGGAAGTGTTATGACATACTTTTTTTCAAAAAGAAAGGATAATGATAATGAATAATATTTTTCCAACTAAGTATATAAAAATAACAAATAAGTATTCATCTTCTCACAAAGGAGTGGACTTCGGGTGGAGTAGTGCTTATGGTGGAAATAATGTTAATATTTTAGCAATTAATGATGGTGTAATTTATAAAACAGAAATTCAAAAAAAAGGAGGATATTGTCTTTATATTAAACATGATAATGGAATGGTTTCTTTATATGCTCACTTAAAAAAGAATAGTTATCGATATAAAGTAGGAACTAGAGTATCTCGTGGTTCAGTTGTTGCTACTATGGGTGGTACTGGCGTAGTAACTGGAAATCATGTTCATTTATCTTTATATAAATCAACAGTCTTAAAAGATTCTAATAAAGTAGATCCTTTACCTTATTTATATGCCAATAGTTCAAATATAATAAACCCTAATACTAAAGCTAATTATAAAATTAATTATGAAGATAATTCTTTTAATCCATCTAATCCCACAAGTGGTGAACTTAAAGTGGGAGATAAAGTAAAAATCATAGGTAAATATGCTTCTTCGTCTACTTCTACTACTGCAGTTAATAAAAAATTAATTGGAAGTACAAGAGATATTTTAAAAATTTATAGTGGAAGAAATTATCCATATCAAGTTGGTAATTCTACTGGGGTTTCGGGCTATTTTAAAGCAAGTTCTTTACAAAAACTTTAGTCAACTAAAAAAGGTTGACATAAATTTTAAAATATTGTAATATATTGGTAGTAATTAAGGAGGAGAAAATATGGCAGTAAAAATTAGATTAAAGAGAATGGGAGCAAAAAAAAGACCATTTTATAGAATTGTAGTAGCTGATTCAAGAAGCCCACGTGATGGTAGATTTATTGAAGTAGTCGGTACTTATAATCCAATACCTGAAAAGGCTGAAATTACTCTTAAAGAAGAATCAATTATGAATTGGTTATCAAAAGGAGCAATTCCTACTGATACAGTTAGAAGTATTTTATCTAAAAATGGTATAATGGAAAAATTTGCAAAAACTAAAAAGAAAAAAGCTCCAAAAAAAACTACTAAAAAAGTAGAAAAAAAGGTTGAAAAGAAAGAAACTGAGAAAGTAGAGAAAAAACCGGTAAAGAAAACTACAACTAAATCTAAAACTACTACTAAAAAAGAAGGTAAATAAATATGGATTTAATTTCATTTACTGAAAATTTAGTAAAAAGTATTGTTCATGAACCAGATATGGTAAAAGTTAAACAATTTGAAAGTGATGAAGATACAATTCTTTTAGAAATAATGGTACATGAAAATGATATGGGTGTAGTTATTGGTAAAAATGGTAAAATGGCTACTTCAATTAGAACTATCGTTCAAGCTTATGCTTATTTAAACAATATTAAAAAAGTTAAAATTAATATTGATTCTTTTTAAAAGTTGTTTTAGAAACAAAACAACTTTTTTTGTAAAATAAAAGTATAGTAAAAGGCAATTTTTTTTGACTGTTAGAATAAATACTAGTATACTTACTTTTAGGAGGACACTATGAAAAAGAAAACATTAGTGGCTTTATTAATTTTAGCTTTAATTATACCAATTATTTTAGTAGGAGGAGTATACTTTAATATTGCTATTTTAATTATTAGTGCACTTGCCTATAAAGAAATTATAGATTTAGAATTTGATTCCAAAGAGTTACCTTTTGTTATAAAGATATTAGGACTAATAAGTTTAGAATGCTTAATTTTTGGCAATAATAATATATACAAATTAAATGTTTGGCCAATATGCCTTACTTTATTATCCTTAACGATACCCATTATGATTTATGGAAATTTTAAAAAATATAATACTAATGATGCTTTTTATTTAATTGGTAATGTTATATTTTTAGGAATATGTTTTAGCTTTTTAACTAGTATTTATCATTACTCATTAAAATATTTTTTCCTAATGTTAATAATTACCGTAATGACTGATTCTTTTGCCCAGATTATTGGTCGACTAATTGGTAGACATAAATTGACTAAAATTTCCCCAAATAAAACAATTGAAGGAAGCTTAGTTGGTACCTTAATGGCAACTTTTATTGCTTCTATGTACTATATTAATGTTATAAGTATTAATGAAAATGTCTTTCAAGTTGTTTTAGTTATTTTCATATTGAGTGTTATTTCTCAGTTTGGGGATTTGTTATTTTCTGCCATAAAAAGATTATATAGTAAAAAAGATTTTTCTAATATAATACCTGCTCATGGGGGAATACTTGATCGAATTGATAGTTTTTTGTTTTTAACAATTATATTTGTAATAGCCGTTAAATTTATTTAAGGAGGACATATAAATGTTATCAATTATTTTGTTAATATTAATTTTAGGATTTTTAGTTTTTATTCATGAACTTGGACATTTTACTATGGCTAAAATTAGTAAAGTTCATATTTATGAATTTTCGATTGGAATGGGGCCTAAAATTTTTTGCCATAAAGGAAAAGATAAAGTAGATTATTGTGTGAGATTACTACCAATTGGGGGATTTGTATCTATGGCTGGAGAAGTTTATGAAGATGATGATAAACTTCCTAAAAATAAACTATTATGTAATAAACCTTGGCATTTACGCTTTTTAACTATAATTGCGGGTGTTACAATGAATTTTATTTTAGCTTTAGTTTTACTTTTTGTAATTGCTCTAATTTGGGGTTCTACAACTTTTGATCCAATAATCGGAAAAATTCAAAAAGGCTCAGCGATTTCAAAGACAGGAATTGAAGTTGGTGATAAAATTGTTGGTATCAATGATTATAAAGTTAAAACTTGGGATAAAGCAGTATTAGTATTGCAATTAAAAAATGACAAAAAAGCTTATACTTTTAAAGTTCAAAAACCAAATGGTCAAATAAAATCATATGATGTAATTCCTAAAACTATCAAAAATGAAGATGGAACAAAAACTAAACAATTTGGTTTTGCTATAAAACAAAAAACATTAAGAGGATTCTTTTCTTCATTAAAATATGCCTTTGTTAAATTTGGCTTATTAGTTGAACAAATGTGGATGGTAATAATTAATTTAATTACTGGTCATCTATCTTTATCGGCTTTATCTGGGCCAGTTGGTATGTATTCAATTGTAGAGGAAAGTACGGCTTATGGTATTTCGCAAATTGTATATTTAGTTGCTTTGCTTTCTTTAAACTTAGGTTTTATTAATATTTTACCAATACCAGCCTTTGATGGTGGAAGAGCAATGTTTATGATAATTGAAAAAATAAAAGGTAGTCCAATAAATCAAAAATTTGAAAATACCTGTCATACAATAGGATTTATCTTACTGATGATTTTAATGATTATAATAACTATTAATGATATTATAAAATTGTTTTGACAAATGACAAAGTTCTTGCTATTATGTTATTAGAAGATAGGGTGTGCATAATACATGAACAAGAACAAAATCATTTTAAAACATTGTCCAAACTTTTATAAGATTATAAATTATGAATATTATGAAGGCGATGTCATTTCTGATAAATTAGTTAAAATATATCAAGATTATATTTTTAAAATTGATGTTAATGATATGCAAGCTTTAAATAATATTACTAATCTTGATAAAATTATTGCTCGCTATATGGACGATTATTATTTTCGTACAGAAATGCAAGATGGTTTAAGAAAGATTAGAGTTAGTGTTCATGAAAAAAATATTTTACAAGTAATTATTGAAAATATTTTTAAGATTTTTGATCGTTATGAAGAAGGAACTACAAGAAAAATATATATAACAAGATGGATTTAATCCATCTTTTAAATTTGCAATTTTAGGTATATTTTAATATAATAAGGACTAGTGGTGATAAAATATGAAAATTGAAAGTGTAGAAATAAATTCGACTGCCGTAAGAATTAGTCAATATCCTGAGACAAATTTACCTGAGTTTTTACTTGTGGGTAGAAGTAATGTAGGTAAAAGTAGTTTTATAAACGCTTTAATTCAAAGAAAAAATTATGCTCGTACTTCATCAAAACCTGGTAAAACTCAAGCTTTAAATTTTTATTTAGTAAATAACTCTTTTCATTTAGTAGATGTTCCTGGATATGGATATGCTAGAGTGAGTAAATCAGTTTATAAAAAATTTGGTTTAATGATTGAAGAATATATTAAAAATCGTAAATCTTTAAAAAATGTATTTATGTTAATTGATTATCGTCATAAACCAACTGAAGATGATAAAATTATGTATGATTTCTTAAAATATTATAAGTTACCAGTTACTATAGTAGCTACTAAATATGATAAAGTTTCACCAAGTAAAAGAGTTAAAACTGAAAAAATATTGACTGAATCCTTAAAACTTCAAGATAATGATAAATTAGTTTTCTTTTCTTCTGTAAGCAAAAAGGGTAGAGAAGAAATATATTCAATTATTAATAGCTTTTTAGAAGAATCAAATTGATTCTTTTTTTCTTGTAAGAAAAAATATATTCGTTTATAATAAAATTGGTGATAGTATGAAAAATAAAAAAGGTTTTACTTTAGTTGAGATACTTGCAGTTATAGTACTTATGGGAATTTTATTAGGTTTTGCAGTTCCATCTGTTATAAATATTTCTAAAAAACAAAAAGCTAATTTAAAAGAACAAAAAATTGAAATAATTGTTGATGCTGCTGAAGAATATTTAAAAGATAATAAAGATGCATATTATACGGGTGATAAAGATTATTTTACTTTTGATGGAGAAAATATCTATGTAACTACCAAAAATTTAGAAGATAAGGGATATGTTGATGATGTTTATGATCCCGAAAGTGAAGATAATTATGTTATAAATAAAATTTATGTAAAAATTAAAACAACTAAAAGCGGCCATAAAGTTTATAAAGCGTCTAAAGAAGTAATAAGTTAAAAATTATTTCTTTTTTTTGGAAAATATATTAAAATAGTCACAAAGGAGGAAAATATAATATGAAAAAACAAACAGTATGTTTAATTGGTAAACCTAATACTGGCAAAAGTACTTTGTTTAATCGTTTGATTAAAGAAAAAAAATCAATTATATTAGATACTCCTGGTGTTACTAGAGATCGTATTTATGGAGATGTTAATTATTTAAATTATAATTTTTTACTTATAGATACTGGGGGAATAGAAAGCGGCTCTGGGAATTTTAATGAATCAATAAAAATTCAAGCCAATATTGCTATTGAAGAATCCGATGTCATTATATTTGTTGTTGATGTTAAAACGGGTATTACATCTGATGATCTTCTAGTACGAGATTTATTATTAAAAAGTCAAAAAAAAGTTATTGTAGCTGTAAATAAAATTGATAATAAAAATCGCGAAAATGATTTGTATGAATTTTATTCTTTAGGTTTTGAAGAAGTTATACCTATCAGTGCTGAACACAATAAGGGTATAAACGATTTACTAAATAAAGTAGTAGAAAATTTTAAGGAAACCAAAACCTTAAGTAATGATGACTATATTAATTTTTGTGTAATCGGAAGACCAAATGTTGGAAAGAGTAGTTTAATTAATGCATTATTAGATAAAGAAAGAGCAATAGTAAGTGATGTTGCGGGAACAACAAGAGATGCTACTGAAGATTCTTTTACATATAATGGTCAAAAATTTAAAGTTGTAGATACTGCTGGAATGCGAAAAAAAGGTAAAATTGATGAAGCAATTGAAAAATATAGTCTAATTAGATCAATAAAGGCAATAACTAAAAGTGATGTCTGTGTTATTGTAATTGATGCTAATACGGGAATTATCGAACATGATAAGCATATTGTTTCTTATGCTATATCTGAAAATAAAGCAATTGTTTTAGTAATAAATAAATGGGATTTAATAAAAGATAAAGAAAAAAGTTTGAAAAAATGGAAAGAAGAAATAAAAAATAATTTTCAATTTATTCCTTATGCTAATACAGTATTTTTATCAGCATTAAAAAAAGAAAAAGTTGGTAAATTAATGCCATTAATTGTAGGTGCTTATCAAAATTATACGAAAACTATTAAAACTTCTTTATTAAATGATGTAATTAATGATGCTGTAAAACTTCATATGCCACCATCATATAAAAATAAAAGATTAAAAATTTATTTTGTTTCTCAAACTGGAGTAATGCCTCCTAAATTTACTTTTTTTGTAAATAATAAAGGCTTAATTCATTTTAGTTATGAAAGATATTTAGAAAATAAAATAAGAGAAAATTTTGATTTACAAGGTACTCCTATAATTATGCAATTTAAAAATAAAAATGAAGAATAGGTAGGTTATTTTATAAAAAAAATAGATATTATTTATTATCTATTCTTTTTTTATTTATAATATGATTTTTATTATAAGTTATTAAATCATTAACATTAATTTTTAAAGTTTTTGCAAGATTTTCTAAAAAATCAACTGTAAAATTAATTTCTGCTCTTTCAACTGCTGCTAAATATTTAGGACTTAATCCATATTTAGTATAATATTTTTCCTGACTTAAATTTTCTTGATATCTATAATATTTTAAATTAATTGCGATAATATTTTTTAACTTCATAAAACAACTCCGACTACCAATATTTACCAATTTAATATTATTAATAAATTTATAGGAAGTCTACCTAGTTATAACTTTACAAGTTGACTTTGATTATAAAATACGATATTATAAATTTTAGAAAGTAGTGTTTGTGTAGTATGGAAAAATTAGAAAAATTAATTAAGTTGCGCCATGATAATAATTATACATGTGAAGAAATGGCAAAATTGTTGGGAATAACTAAAGCTCATTATTGGAAAATCGAAAATGGTCATAGAAATTTATACTATAAAATGGCCAAAAAAATAAGTAAAATTTTCAATCTTAAACCGGATGATATTTTTTATGATTAAAACCAAATGAAATCTTTTACATATACTATTGTAGGAGGTTTTTTTAATGAAGTTTAAAGATGATTTTTTTAAAAAAGTAGAGAAAAAAACAAATGTAGATAAAGATACAATTATTTCTTTAGCTGAAAAATTACAAAAAAATTCTTTAAAAGATGAAAAAACATTACGAGAAGTAATAAGAACTTTAAGTACAATGACTAAAAAAGAGGTTTCTAAAGAAAAAGAGGATAAAATTGTCAATGCTATTCTTCAAGATAAAGTACCTAAAAATGTTGAAAAAATGTTTTAAGTAATAATATTTTTCTTTTATTCATAAATTTTACTATAAATTGATAGGAGTGAATTTTATGGAAAAGGAAAAAATATTAGAGTCCATTGCACATCATGGTAATGGCGAAATATATTTAGGAGTAGTTGGAGCAGTTAGAAGTGGTAAGTCAACATTTATTAAAAGATTTATCGAAAATTTAGTAGTACCTAATATTGAAGATGAATACGAGAAAAAAAGATGTTTAGATGAAATACCTCAAAGTGCTCAAGGTAAAGCAATTATGACTACAGAACCTAAATTTGTTCCATCAACTGGCGCTAATATTAAAATTGATGATTTTCAAGCAAATGTTAAACTCATTGATTGTGTAGGTTATATTGTTGATGGAGCAACGGGATTTGAAGACGAGGATGGAAACCCTCGTATGGTTAAAACTCCATGGGATGTATACCTAAAAGTGATACCTAATTTTAGAACAAGAAATTATAAAATAATTAAAAGGTCAACAATTAATTTGTTGACTCTTTTTTACTTCATCAATTCTTTTAGCAATAATAATTTTTTCTTCATCATAGGCAATTAATTCAGAACTTGAAATGTTTTTTCCCAATAAATTAGAAATACTTATTGATATTCTATCTAACATTTCCAAAGATGTATTTCTTTTTCCTTTTTCTAATTGATTAATATAAATTAGACTAGTATCTATTGCTTCGGCAAATTTTTCTTGGGATAATTTTGCTAGATGTCTATAATATTTAAGATTTATTGCCAAAATATCTTTGCTTTCTAAATTAATATGCTTCGCCTCCAAACTTTAAAAAAAATATTTTAGCTGATAATTATTAAACATTATAAAAAAATATTACATTAAATTCTTTATAATAACTGTGATAAAGACATTGAACTTAGTTCCTTATATAATTAAAGATTTATTCATTGACTAAACCTTTCATCAATGTTAAAATTTATGTAGATGTAGGAAATTTTTATCAATTGTTATTTTATTTAAAAGGAGTGGTAATTTAATAAAAAAATTATTTGCTTAAACTTTAAGTGATTTTTTCATATGATAAATTAGAAACATTACTATGATTTATAAGGAAGTGAAAGGTGAAGTTATGAAAGATAAATCTAAAAAAACAACTAAAATAAAAATGGGGGTTATAATTGGTATTTTAATTTTAATTGTTCTTATCTTTTTATTAATTAAAGGTTGTGCAATAAAAAAATATACTGTTAAGTTCGATTCTGATGGTGGAACTATTGTAAAAGCTATTGAGGTAAAAGAAAATGAAAAAATAAAAAAACCAAAGGATCCTACTAAAGATGGATATTACTTTGATGGTTGGTATTATAAAAATAAATTATTTAATTTTAATACTAAAATAACTAAAAATATTACTTTGAAAGCTCATTGGAGTAATGGTATTAATTTAAATAAGAAAATGGTTTTGAATGTTGGCCAACAAGAAAAAATTGAAATATTAAAATTACCTAATGGAATAAGTGAAAAAGACTTAATATATTCATCTAGTGATGAAAGTATTGCAATAGTTGATAAAAATGGTAATATAAAAGGTCTTAAAAAAGGTAAAGTAATAATTACTGTAAAATCTAAAGATGGTAGATATAGTTCTTCTATAGAAGTTACTATAACTGAAGAAGAAGTAGTAGAAGAAAGTTCAAAAAATGAAACAGGACAAAATACTTCTAGCAGTAAGAGTGGCACCAAACATAATGTAAGAAATTCTAATAATGGAAATTCTGGTAATAATGGAGGACAACAACAAGAACAACCTAAAGAACCTTCTTATATTATTTATTTAACAAAAAGAGAATTAGCTGTTGCTGGTGGAGCAATCCAATACGATTTTAGAGTAGAAAAAGATGGTTCTAATTTTACTGATTATTTAGGTTTTACTTATAATGGTACACCAGTTGGAAAAGATCAAGGTTCTGTTTCATCAACTGTAGTAAATTCTGGTGGAAGTCAAGCAAGTCTAAAATTATCAAATGGAACAGTAGTCACTGCAACAGTGGTGAAAAGATAAAAGAAAGGAATGAATAAATGTATGAAAAAATATTCTAAATTATTTATATTTACTTTATTAGCTTTCTTTATATCTTCAGTATCAGTTTTGGCAAGAGAAATGGGTATTGATGAATTAGGTGAAGAAGCAAGTAAAATACAACCAGATGCCGGTTATGTTTACATTCTTGGAGAATATGCATTTACGTCAAATTATAATATTCACCAAGAAGATTTAATTATTGCAGCTACAAGTTTAAAATTAGAAAATCCAACTGATTTATCACAAGCGGTTATATATCAAATTGAAAGAAAGCGTGATGAAAATTATAATCCAATTGGTTGGAAAGAAGGTAAGAATGTACTAGGAACAAAGAAAATACCTAGTAAATTTAATGTAAAATGGATTGATATGCATCATATCCTTGAAAAATCGAAAGCAACACTTTCTGCAGACATAGAAGATAGTAAATACTCAACTTATAAAAATGTATTAAGTGATAAATTAAATTTTAAAACTGATACATTTTATGCAAAAGATGCTAAAGTAAAAATAGAAAATAATAAAGTAACTGGTTTATTATTGAAGAAATCTCATACTGACTTGTATTTTAATGATGAAGATGATGAAAAATACGCTGATGAAGAATATTATTTTGCTACTATTGTGGAAGTGCCAGAAGCTAATAAAAATACCATTATAACAATAACAAATTTAAATGGTGAAACAAAGAAAGCTACTTGGAATGAATTTGATGTTCAAAGTGGGACACCAGGTATTGTTATATTATTACCAATTGATAAGAAAGATTGGGAAGATAGTGCTGATAAACAAATTACTATAACTGTAGATGTTGATGGTGATATTGAAAAAAATGAATATGCTGCAACTGAATATAAATTAGATTTAAGTGAGTTAAAATTTCAAGAAAAATCTGAAATGAATTTAACAACAAAAGATCTTCCAACAGCAGATGTTGAAAGTATCTCAAAAGATTGGGGATACACTAAAAGTTCAGCAGATACTTATGAATTAAAAGATGTTGATGGTGCTAATAAATATAAATTAACTGGTACTATTGTTCAACAAGAAATCAATGAAAATGTTTTCTCAAAAGATGAAAAAACAGGATTTTATTTCTTATTAAGTGTTGGGCAAAATATTGATGAAAGTTTATATAATAAAGCAACTGTTACATATCCTGGAAATAAGGGTAATAAAACAAGCAAAATTACCGATTCAACTGGTGTAACTATTTTATTTTCTACATCTGATGCCAATAAAAGTAAACCAATTACAATAACAGTTGATTTAGATGGTGAAGATGGCGATGAATATTTCCCAGTTGATTACGAAATTGATTTAAAAGACTTAATTTTAGAAAAATCATCTAAATTTAGTGTAGAATCTATTGATGAATCTGGAAAGACTGCACTTGATACAGCTTATGGTTGGACAGAACCAAGTAAATTTAATGTTAAATTTGATACTACAGGAACAACTGTAAAAGTAACAGGATTATTACCAATATTAGAATCATTTGAAGAAGGTAAAAAACCATTTGAAGATGATGAAGCAACAGGATATTACTTACCATTTGTAATTAAAACTTTAGATAAAACAACTAATGGAAGTGATAAAGTAACTGTTCAATTTATCCATAAAGGAGAAGAAGGTAAAACTATTACATCTGAATCTTTTGATGGAAAAGATGTACTTTATATTTTAAGGCATCTTGATAAAAAAGCTACAGATAGAACATTTGAAATTATAGTAGATATGGATGGAGACGGAGAAGAGTATGCTCCATATACAATTACATTTGATTGGAGTGAATTAAAACTTCAAGAAAAAACAATTGCTGAAGTTAAAGTTGATGGTGCATCAGCAACTGATAAAGAACAATTAAAAGGATATGGTTATAAATCTGAAGTTAATTCAGGCGTTAAAATTTCTGGAACTGATGGAAATTATACATTAGAAGGTAAATTAGTTGAACAAGTACTTAATGATAATGTTTTTGCTGAAAAAACAGGATACTATTTTGATTTTACCTTTAAATTACCAGAAGGTGTAAAACCTGAAAATGTTAAAATATCACGTTTAACTGACAATAATTTAAATGGCAGTGGAAATGTTAAAAAAACGTTTAAGGAAAGTGAATATGACAAAGAAGATAATAGTTTAACAATTCTTTATCAATTCACAGAAGATCCTAAATGCAAAACTAATTCTGGAAATTGTAAATTATATTACAGTGTAGATTATGATGGTACAGGTGATGAATATTTACCTACATTAGTAACAATAGATTACAGCAAACTTACTTTTGAAAAATCATCATTATTTACAATCGAAGGGTTAGATTCTAAAGATGGTAGTCAATTTGTTGATGATGGATGGCTTACTAAAGAAGGCTATTATACTAAAGTAGAATTAGATCCAGAAAAAGCTAATACTTATAAAGTAAGTGGAGTACTTCCAATATTTACAGATGAAGAATGGGAAGATAACGAGAATCCATTTGAATCAGATCATGTTCTTTATTACTTGGGATTACTTTTAAAATTAACAAATGCTCCAGAAAATATGGGACCAGATGGTTCAATTGATGAAGATACAATTAATGTTAAATTCTTCCATGATGAAAATGATGAAACTGAATCAGCAATTGATATATTTGATCATGATTTTTATAGTAATAAAGAATTATATATTTTAAAAGCTTTAAGGGCTGCTAATGATGATGGCTCTCCAGTAGCTCCTGAAGACAAGTATTTTACGATAACAGTTGATTTAGATGGTAAGGATAAAGAGGAATATGCTCCTTATACAGTAACAATTGATTATAGTGAATTGAAATTTCAAGATTCTTCTTCTGGCGCTAGTTTTGCTTTATTAGATACAGAAAATTTAGATGATAATTCTCCAGAGAAAAAAGAACTAGAAGGATATGATTTTGATTCAACAACAGTAGATGAAGTAAAAGATAAATTAAATGCGGAACAACCTGATATAGAACCTTATATTGAAGGAATTGAAGGTACAATTAAAGAACAAACTTTAAAAAGTGGTTTTACAAATAATAAAGGATATTTTGTACCTATTAAAATATCAGTTCCAAAAGATGAAGATTGGTTTGCAGATTATAAAAATACTTGGAAATTAATATTAAATACTGAAAGTAAAGTTAAAAAAACTTATGAACCAACTTCTGAGGAATATGAACAAGGTTGGGTAATGGTTTTATTTAGATTAGATGATAGTTCTGATAAGAAAATTAAATATGAAATCGATTTTGATGGAGATGGAGATGCCTTCTTACCATATGAATATACAATTGATTATAGTAAATTAAGCTTTGAAGAAGCACATAAATTAACATTTAATGGGCTAAAAACAGGTTTAACAGTATATGATGGTGATACAATTACAGAAGATATGTTACCAGAAGATACACCAGAGGTTTCTGATTCATATCATAATTTTGCTTATTGGGCAAATGAAGAAGGTACAAATATTGTAGGTACAGTAATTACTTCTGATACAGAAGATAATATAACTTTAGAACCACATTGGAATTTGTATTCAGATAAATTTATAGCTGATGTTCTTGAAGATTTAAATAAAACAGAAGATTCAAAATCAGAAGACTTTAGTAGTGAATTTAAAATCGAAGATTATGTAGAAAATAGTGGAGAAATTACTATTACAGTAATTGATCCTACAACTAAATTATCAAGAATGAATGATACAAGCATTCCAGGGGCAATAGCTTATATATTATCAAAAGAAGAAATTAACGAAATAACATTATCAGTTAATGGAGAAGAAAAAACATTTACAAAAAATGGTATAGAAGACCAAGCACAATTAAAGAAAGCAATTCAAGATGGTGCAAAAGAATTATACTCAAAAATATTAAAAGAAAATTTTGATGGTAAAACTGATGAAGATGTAACTTTAAGTGACCTTGCTAATAAAGAAGGATATGAAAGCTTCACATTGAAATTTAATCCAGAAAAAGTTTCAAAAACAGTTACACTTGTAAAAGCACCTGCTCAACAAGGAATTTCACTTGCAAGTAATATAGAAGTACCAACTGATTACAAGTTTACATTTGAATCAGATATGGTTGTTGTTAAAACACAACAAGAATTAGAAAATGCATTAAGTAGTAAGGCAGAACATATATTTATAGGCGATAATTTCAAAGTTGATAAAACTATAGATATTGAAAGAAAAGTAGAAATAGATGGCGGTTCTAGTAGTTACACTATTACTGCTGGAAGTGGTGTAAATACAATATTTACAGTTAAAAGCAATGCTGTAACTATTAAGAATATTGAATTAAAAAATTCTCAAAACCAAGCAATTATTGTTGAAAATGGTTCATTAACTACAGCAGGGGTAAAAATAACACATAGTGATTCTATCCCTGAATCATTTGAAGCTGGTATTGAAGTTAAAGATGGTGCTAGTTTAACAGCATCAAATATGACATTTGATAGTGAACACTATAATAAACCATTAGTTAAAGCAGAAAAAGAAAATACAAAAGTTGATTTAAAAGACAAAGAATCTAAAACGGCACTAAGAGTTACAAAAGAGAAAATAACAAAATATAGTAGTAAAGTTGTTGGAAGTTACGGTGATGTCAAAGAAGAAGATCTTGATTATAAGTATTATAATTACTACAATGATTCTAACAATTCTAAAATATATGAGACTATTTTCCATAATTATGAGGGGCGTCAAATTTTAAAATTTGTAAGTTACAATTATTATAATGAGAAAGTTTCTTTACCACCAGAGAGTGTATTTAAAGCATTTTATAAGCTTACTTATGATGGCAATGTTTATGAATTACTAGGATTTACTGAATCAAGAGATAAGACAGTTTATGATGGAAATGGAGATTATTCAACATTACCAGAAGGTATTGTTCAAAAAGACGAATTAAAAGCAACAGATGATAAAACTTATTATTCTTCATATAAGGTATCATTACCTAAAAATGTTACTAAAGTTACAACTGCAACTGCTTTAAAAGAAGCACTTGAAAACCAAGAAATAACTGAAATATATATTGATACAATTAATGAAATTGATATGACTAATGTAATGCCTGAAATTAATCTTTCTAGATCAGTTTCAATTATTGGTAAACCTGAAATTTCAAAAATTAAAGTTGGAAACATTAAAATTTCTGCAGATAATGTATTCTTATCTCGTTTGAATTTGGAATTTACTCAAGGTTCAAGCAATAATGCATTAATTGATATAACAGGAAATGCACAAGATGTTTCAATGTGGCAATGTGTTATTAATAATTCTGGGGATGCTGTTGATTATGCTATTTATTATCATGGTAATAATAAGTCTATTGTCGATATTAGGTGGTCAACATTTAACAATAGTGGTAATAAATTTAATAAAGGTTATATTTATGTTGCTAACGAACTAGCTACAGGTTCCAATATTTCTTATAACACATTTAGACAATTATCTTCAGAAGATTTAAAGAAAACAGCAGTAATTATTAGCAAATTTTCTTCTGAAAATATTTTACAAGAAGACGATAATATTAAAATAAATAGTAATACATTTAATGAAAATGATTATGCTATTAAATTTGAAAAAGATGCATCAGGTACAAAAGCAAATATATCTTTAGCAAATAATTCTAATATAAACATTGCTGTTGAATATAGTGATGAAAACAAAGATTTTGGTAGTATTTTACTTGATGCAGATTTATCAAAAGTTAAAGTTACTTATATAGACAAAGATGGAAAAACTTATGAAAAAGCCCCACAAGGTGTAACAGGACTAACTTTTATAAATCAAATTGAAATGGTTCCTTCAAATGTTCCTGAGTCTGCAACTATTTCAGGTTTAACTAAAAATGGGAATAAATACTCTGGATTAGTAAGTCAAAGTGATGATGGTAAATTTTATTTACCATTGACTTTAACATCAAGTAAATTTGATGATAGAGTATCTACAGTAACTGTTACAGATCCAAATGAAAATAGTGAGAAATATTTATATTCTTTAAAAAGTAATAATGGTGTAGCAGTAATAAGTAGTGCTAATACTATGAAATTAAACTTGGAAGCTATAAAATCTTCAAAAATCAATAATGAAGCTGGAAAAGTTTATAATATTGCTATTGATTATAATGGTGATAAAAAAACAGATAATACATATACAATTGATTATAGTGGTGTAGAAACTTTAGAAGAAAAGGTTAATGCAGCAGCAAAAAACACATTAAATTCTAAGAGTTTTACAGTAAAAAAAGATAATCATATAAATGGTTATACTGAAGAATTTACTTATAAATATAATAGTGAATTAGGTTTAACTCATTTAACGTCAACTAAAGATAATGTAGAAGAATATACATTCTCTTTAAAATATGTTGGAAAAGAAGATTCTAAAGTTAGTGTAGTAACAAGAAAACAAACTAAACATGAAGAAGGAAAAGTATATATCAATGATTGGGAATATATTCATCCAATTCAAGTAGGTCGTGCTATTCAAGAAGTTACAATGCTAACTGATGTTATGGGAGAAACTTACATCAATGCTATAGATAAGGTAAAATTAGCTGAAGGAAAAGAGCATACTTATATAGCAACTTTAAATAGAGACAAATATAATGATTGGGTAAAAAAGAATTATCTTTCAAACTCAAAATATAGTTCTGCTGAATGGGCTTTAAATGAAATAGTAGAAGTTGAAATTAAACTAGATGATAATGAACAATATATAAAGAGCATAAAAACAAGTCAAAAAAGTTCAGATAATACATTTAATGTTTCTTTTGAAAATGTAAATTCAACTGAAATAAAAGCACCAAAAGAATTTTTAGCAGAAAATGACAAAGCTCTTACTGAACAAGATATCATTGATTTTTATAACAAAGGAATCAAATGGTGGGAAAAACATACAGGATCAACTGTATATTCAGAATAAAATAAAGGTGTGATGACGACATTACACCTTTATTTAAAATATAAGGAGATAAAATGAAAAAACTATTATATATGTTTTTTCTTCTAGTACTTTTATGTTTACCAACTACATCAAAGGCACTTGCAACTAACTCTTCTTACAATAACATTGTAGTATATTTCATTTATGAAGATAATTGTAATAATTGTGATAAAGGAAAAGAATTTTTACAACAACATTTAAAAGACAACAATCGTGTTAGACCAGAATATATTAAAGTTGATAGTAATAAAGAATTGAACAAAAAACTTAGAGAAGCATTAAATATAAAAAAAGAAGATACTCCTTTAATTATAATAGGAACTAATTACTTTATTGGATTCAACAATAAAATTAAAGAAAATCTAACAGAAGCAATAAAATCTTATGAAAATACAAGTGATTATTGTGATGTAGTATCAAAAATACGAAAAAATGAAGATATTAAAGATTGTATAGCACAAAATAAAGGTATTTATAATCAACAAAAAAAATTTTCTGTTTTTATAAAAGTTATCATAGTTATTGTTAGTATTTGTTTGCTTATAGGTGCAGGTTTAATAATTAAGAAGAAAAAACTATTAAGTAGATTACATAAATAATCTACTTTTTTTAAAATAAATTTATGTAAATATTTCAAAAATATTTAAATTAAAAAAAGAATAATGTCTAATAAATATAACATTGTTCTTTTTCTTTTTTTTAGTTCATACAATTTTTATGATAACGGAGGATAAATCTATGTATGAAATAGAAGAGTTTTATGCCGTAGATGGAAATAATTTAAAAGATATATTAAAAAGTTGTATTCATAATTATTACATTAAAAATGTAATATTGTCTAAGAAAGGAAAAAGTAATGTATAGGCATTACAATAATGACAATATTAATTATAAAATTGGTTTATATATAAGATTATCTCGAGAAGATGGTGATGATTTAGAGAGTGAGTCAGTCACTAATCAAAGATGTTTATTAATGGGTTATTTAAAAGCAAATGGGCTACATGTAGTTGATGAATATGTAGATGATGGTTATTCTGGTGGTAATTTTAATCGTCCGGAGTTTAAAAGATTAATCAAAGATATAGAAGATAATCGTATAAATATGATACTTACTAAAGATTTGTCAAGATTAGGTAGAGATCATATTCAAACAGGATATTATGTTGAAAATTATTTTCCAGAAAAAGGTATTAGATATATTGCTGTAAATGATGATATAGATACTTTTTATGAAACAAGTGGTAGTGATATGATGCCGTTTAAATTAAGTATGAATGATATGTATGCTAAAGATATATCTAAAAAAGTTCGTTCTAATTTACTGCAAATGAAAAAAGATGGAAAGTTTTGTGGTAGTGTTCCATCTTATGGTTATATGCGCCATCCAGATAATAAACATCAATTGATACCTGATCCTAAAACTGCTCCAATAGTAAAAAAAATATTTGATTTATATATAAGTGGCTATGGTAGTTCTAAAATTGCGGAAATTTTAACTAAAGAAGAAATACCAACGCCTATTATGTTAAAGAATAAAGAAAAAAATTTAATAAAATGTAACCATCCGCAAATATGGAAACATTGTTCTGTCAGAAACATTATTAAAAATCCAATATATACTGGAGTTCTTATACAACATACTTCTCAAAATATAAATTATAAAATTAAGAAAAGAAAAAAAGTAGCTAAAAGTGAATGGTGCATAAAAGAACATGCTCATGAGCCACTAATTAGTAAAGAAACTTTTAATTTAGCTCAACAAATTAAGGATAAAGCAAATAATTATAATAAAAATAGAAGGAATGTAGAATATATATTATCGGATTTTATTTATTGCAAAGACTGTGGTGCAAAAATGAGCATTAGTTATGATAAAAAAAGAAACCGGATAACAATGAATTGTAACAATTATAGAAAGTTTAGTAAATATGGTATATGTTTCTCTCATTATATGAATTATACAAAACTCGAAAAGACTATTTTATGTAAAATTAGTGAATTATCTTTGAAATATATGAAAGATAAAGAAGAATTTGCCAAAATAATTAAAAAAGATTATGTTAATCCTAAAAATGAACTTAATAAGAAAATAGATACTTTAACTAAAAGTATTGAAAAGCTAAAATTAAAACAAGATTCATTATATGATGATAAATTTAATGGTATCATTAGTATTGATACTTACCAAAGGTTATATAATCAAACTGATGAAGAAATAAATATAGCCCATACAAAAATAAAAAAATATAGAAGGGAAATAAACTCAATAAGTGATTCATCAGTAGTTTTAGAAGACTATTTAACTGTAGTAGAAAACTTTTTAAAAATGAAAAATCCAACTAAAGAAATGCTTAATAAATTAATTGCTAAAATCTATGTAACAAAAGATAAAAAATTAGAAATTCATTATAGAATTGCTAAAAGTGAAGTATTAGATTAACTATATTTAATAAGATACATATTTTTTTAGCCACTAAGGTATCACTTTTTAAGTTCACGGTGGTTTGATGAAAATATGCCTTTTATAGAAGCTGCGGAAATTGGAACAGAAAAGGTAATTAAAGATCATTCAACAATTGGAATAGTTATAACTAGTGATGGTTCTTTTGGTGAAATCAAAAGAAATTCATATATTGAAGCTGAAGAAAAAGTAATTAGTCAATTAAAAAGTATGGGAAAACCATTTATTGTAATTTTAAATAGTGCGGATCCTCAAGGAGAAAAAGCATTAAGAATATCTAATGATTTAAAAGAAACTTATGATGTACCAGTTGTCCCTATAAGTGTTGAAAAAATGAATGAAACTGAAATTTATGATATTTTAAAAAAGGCTTTATATGAATTCCCAGTCATGCAAATTAATGTTAATATTCCTGAATGGATAGATGTTTTAGACAATGATCATGAAATAAAGAAACACTATCTTGAAAAAATAAAAGAAAGTGTTATTGAAGTTGATAAAATTAAAGATGTAGATAATATAATTAGTCATTTTGAAGCAGATGAATATATAAAAACGGCCAAAATTACTGAACTAGATACTAAAGAAGGAATTATTACTCTTTCTATTGATAGTGATCCATCATTATATAATGAAGTTTTAAAAAATATGATGGGATCAACTATTGCTACGAAAGCCTCTTTATTAAAAGTATTTAAAGAATTTTCAAGTGGTAGAGAAGAATATGATCAAATTAAAAATGCTTTAAAACAAGCCAAAAGTACAGGATATGGCATTGTGTATCCAACTTTAAAAGAAATGAAATTAGAAACTCCAGAAATAATTAAACAAGGTTCCCGTTATGGAGTTAAATTAAATGCTTTAGCATCATCAATTCATTTAATAAAAGTTGATGTAGAATCTACTTTTGAACCAATTATTGGTAGTGAACTTCAAAGTAAAGAATTAATTGATTACTTGATGAAAGATTATGAAACTAATCCATCTAATATTTGGAAAAGTGAAATATTTGGAAGAAGTTTAGATGAAATTGTCAAAGAAGGAATCCAAGCCAAACTTTCTATTATGCCAGAAAATACTCGTTATAAATTAGGTAAAACTATAACTAAAATAGTCAATAAAGGAGCTAATAATTTAATTGCTTTAGTAATATAAATAGGTTAAAACCTATTTTTTATGTTGTAATTTACGAAAAATGTACAATTTATCTTGATTTTTCTACTAAATTTTGATATCTTGTAAATGTAAGGATAATAAAAAAGACCCTTATAAAAAAACATTTAGGAGGTAGAAAAATGAGTAAAACAGAATTAGTAGAATTTATTGCTGCAAAAGCTGGTCTTTCAAAAGCTGATGCTACTCGTGCTTTAGATGCTACAATAGAAGGAATAACTGAAGGTCTTAAAAAAGAAGGAAAAGTTGCTTTAGTTGGATTTGGAACTTTTGCTACTAAAGAAAGAGCTGCAAGAGAAGGAATTAATCCACTTACTAAAGAACCTTTAAAAATTCCTGCTAAAACAGTTGCTTCTTTCAAAGCTGGAAGCAAATTAAAAGCAGCTATTAATTAATTAGTTAAAATAACCCTTAAAGGGTTATTTTTTTATGCTTTTTTTCTTTAAACTTTATCAATATTTTGATAAAATAAAATTATAAGTGAGGCTTTATGTTATGAATTATGAACTTGAAAGATTTTTAAAAAAAATTAATTTTACTGATTATCTTGATTACTTTAAAGAAGCTAAAGTAGATAAAGTTATTTTAAATAAAAAAGAAGAAACACTAAAAGTTTTTATAGAAGCTCCTGAAGTAATTGATATAGAAATAATTGATAAACTAATTAATATTTGTCAAAATGGTTTTGATAATATAAAAAAAATAAATATAAGTATAAAATATGAACAAATAACAAATGAAAATATTTTAACTGCTTTTAAATATTTATTTGCTAATGTTATTAAAAGAAGGCCTTCTTTACAAGATGTTTTAAATAATGAAATTAAAATTGAAAATAATAAATTAACTTTAACAGTTAGTAGCAAAGTAGAAGAGATTAATTTAAAAGAAGAAGTACTATCTTTAATTAAAGATTTAAAAAAATATGGTTATAACGATATTAACATTGATATAAAACTAGATGTTAAACTTCAAGAAGATAATAAAAAAGAAATAAAAAATAAAAAAGAAAAGGAAATTGAAGAAACAAAAGAATCACCATTAATATATGGTAATAAATGCAAATTAGTTCCATCTTCTATAGAAAATATAATTGGGGAAATAAAAAATGCTGCTGTTGATGCTTTTGTTTTTGGAACAGAATATTTAGAAAAAGAAAAAATTTGTGTTATAACTTTAAAAATAAGTGATAATACTGATAGTCTTTTAGCCAAAATAAAATTTTTTAAAAAAGATATGCATCTTTATCCTAAGGTAAAAAAATCGATAAAAGAAGGTAATTGGTATAGATTTTTTGGTAATGTGGAAAATGATGAGTATGCTCATGATTTAGTTTTAGATATTAAATCAGTTGAAAAAATTGAACATTCTGAAGATGAAATTGTTGATGATGCGGAAAATAAAAGAGTAGAACTTCATGCTCATACAATGATGAGTCAAATGGATGGCGTAATCAATGTCAAAGATCTAATTGCCCAAGCTAAAAAATTTGGTCATAAAGCAGTGGCTATTACGGATCATAACTCTTTGCAGGCTTTTCCGGATGCTTATAATTGTAAATTTAAAGATGGTATAAAAATTATCTATGGAGCTGAACTTTCCGTAATTAATGATGAAGTAGATATTGTCATTAACAAAAAAAATTATAATTTCTTAAAAGAAGAATTTGTTGTCTTTGATATTGAGACAACGGGATTTAATGCTAACAGTGATTCCATAATTGAAATTGGGGCTGTAAAAATTAAAAATGGGGAAATATTGGATAAATTTGATGAATTAATTAATCCTAATCGACCTATTCCTAAAAAAATAACTGAACTTACCCAAATTGATGATGATTTAGTTAAAGATTGTGATAATGAAGAAAATGTAGTAAAAAGATTTTTAGAATGGGCAAAAGATGATCCTATGGTTGCTCACAATGCTAGGTTTGATACATCTTTTATTGTAAGAGCTTGTAATCAATATAATATAAAAACTTTTGACACTACAGTATGTGATACGATGGAGATTAGTCGAATACTAAATCCCGAACTATCTAGGCATAGTCTTTCAGCCTTAACAAAGCGTTATGATATTGAATTTAATGAAGATGAACATCATAGAGGAGATTATGATGCCTTGGCAACCGCTAAAGCTTTTTATAAAATGTGTCTTATTTTATATGATCGTAATATTGAAGATATTGATGCTTTATATGAAGATATCGATCCAGCTAATTTAATTAAATTTGCCAGAACATTTCATATTACTTTACTTGTTAAAAATGCCACTGGTCTTAAAAACTTATTTAAAATAATTTCTCTTGCTAATACTAAATATTTATTTAAAGAGCCAAAAGTACCAAAAAGTGTTGTCGAAAAACATCGAGAAGGATTACTTATTGGTAGTGGTTGTGTAAATGGCGAAATATTTAATGTCGCTAAGACAAAAGAAGAATCTGAATTAGCAAATAAAATGAATTTTTATGATTTTATTGAAGTTAATCCTCCTAGTATTTCGGAATATTTAATTGAAACTTCTAATATGGGAAGTATGTTGGAAATTCAAAATAATATAAGAAAGATTATTAATACAGCAATTGCAGCTGGTAAAATTGTCTGTGCCACTGGTGATGTTCACAACTTAAAAAAAGAAGATTTAATTTATCGAAAAATAATTACTTATCAAAAAGTACCTGGTTTAGGTTTTCATCCGTTATATAGAGATCATGTTAAAAATATACCTAATATGTATTTTATGACTACGAAAGAAATGAAACAAGAATTTTCATTTTTAGAAGATGAAAAATTAATTGAAGATATTGTTGTTAATAATACAAATAAGATTGCCGATATGGTTGAAGAAGTCCAAATTATTAAAGATAAATTATATACACCAAAAATGGAAAATTCGGATAAAATAACTAAAGATATGGTTTATGAAAGAGCTCACGAAATGTATGGTGACCCTTTACCAGATATTGTTAAGGACCGAATTGAAGCTGAACTTAATGGTATTATTAGCAATGGTTACTCTGTACTTTATTTAATTGCTGAAAAATTAGTAAAGAAAAGTAATGATGATGGTTATTTTGTTGGTAGTAGAGGATCAGTTGGCTCATCATTTGTAGCAACTATGATGGGTATTACCGAAGTAAATGGCCTTCCTGCTCATTATTTGTGTCCAAAATGTAAGAAATCAATTTGGGAAGAAAATGGAGTTAAATTTAGTTTAAATTATGCTAGTGGCTATGATTTGCCTGATAAAATGTGTCCCGATTGTAATATAAAGATGCGAAAAGAAGGACAAGATATTCCTTTTGCTACATTCCTTGGATTTAAAGCGGAAAAAGTACCAGATATCGATCTTAACTTTTCTGGTGAAAATCAAGCTGATGCTCATAATTATACTAAGGTATTATTTGGGGAACACAATGTTTATCGTGCGGGAACTATTTCCACAGTTGCTGAAAAAACTGCTTTTGGTTTTGTAAAAGGTTATTTTGAAAATTATAATATAATCAAAAGAAATGTTGAAATTGAAAGACTGGCTAAAGGAGTAACAGGTGTTAAAAGAACTACTGGTCAACATCCTGGTGGTATAATTGTTATTCCTGATTATATGGATGTATTTGATTTTACTGCTTATCAATATCCTGCTGATGATACAGAAGCTACTTGGTATACAACTCATTTTGATTTCCATGCTATTCATGATAATATTTTAAAACTTGATATACTTGGTCATGATGATCCAACTATGCTTAAGTATTTAGGGGATACAACAGGAATAGATATAATGACAATTCCTTTTGATGATAAAGGAGTATTATCATTATTTTCATCACCTGATGCTTTAGGAGTTAAACAAAGTGATATTAACTGTACTTCGGGAACTTTAGGAATTCCGGAATTTGGAACTAATTTTGTTATAAAAATGCTTGATGAAACAAAACCTAAAACTTTTGCTGAGTTAGTTAAAATATCTGGACTTTCACATGGTACTGATGTTTGGAATGGTAATGCTCGTGACTTAATATTACAAAATATTTGTCCTTTTAAAGATATTATTGGTTGTCGTGATGACATATTAGTAACTTTAATGAATTATAATATGGAACCATCTTTATCATTTAAAATATCTGAATTCGTAAGAAAAGGTAGAGCTTCTAAAGAACCAGAACAATGGGCAATTTATGAAGAAGAAATGCGCAAATTTAATATTCCTGAATGGTTTATTGGCAGTTGTAAAAAAATAAAATACATGTTCCCTAAAGCTCATGCCACAGCTTATGTTATGATGGGCTTTAGAGTAGCTTGGTTTAAATTATATCGACCAATAAATTATTATTCTAATTTCTTTGGTATTAGATGCTTTGATTTTGATATTGAATCAATGCTTAAAGGTTCAAGTGGTATAAGAGCTAAAATTTCGGAAATTCTTGCTAAAGGATATGATGTAACAAATAAAGAAAAAAATACTTTAGATGTTTTAAATGTTGCTTTGGAAATGACATTGAGAGGATTTTCATTTAAAAATATTGATTTAGAAAAGTCTGATTCTCGCTTTTTTGTAATTGATGAAGATCAAAAATCATTATATTTTCCATTTAGAGCGCTAGATGGACTTGGCGATAATGTAGCTACTAAAATAATTGAAGAAAGAGAAGATCATCCTTTTATAAGTATTGAAGACTTTCAAAATAGATGTAAAGTTAATAATACAACTATTGATAAACTAAAGACATTAGGTGTATTAGATGGTTTAAATGAATCTAATCAATTAAGTTTGTTTTAATTGACATTTAAAAATCATAAATATATAATAGTTTAACAAAGGAGTAAATATATGAAATTAGATTTTAGCAATTTATATTTTGCTGTAAAATGGATTCCTACTGAAAATACTATGACAAGTGAAACAGATGGAATTGAAGAAACTATTTTAGTCAAAAAAATAGAAACAGAATATGGCATACCTGGATATCAAGAACTAAAAACAGATAAGGTTTATTATTATGAAAGAGATTTATTTGAAAATAATTATCAGGTGTATGGTCATACAAGAATTTTATCATTACACAATATAAAAAAATATAGATTTGGATTAAGCCTTTTAGCTGAAAATAGAGCCATAAGACCTACGATAAAAAATTATAAAAAATATAATAAATAAAAATCATTTTTTAAATAAAAATGATTTTTTTTAATATATTATAAAAAGAGGTGGAAAAAAGAGGTGGATTTTTTTGAAAAAAATTATTGGCATAATTTCTAATTCTATCAATAAAAATAGTGACAATCCTTTTGCTTATCGTTATTATACTTTAAATAATTATGTTAAAAAAATAGTTGAACATAAAGCAGTTCCAATTAGTATTTTATTTTTTGACGATAAATTAATTAAAGAGTCATTAGATTTATGTGATGGATTTTTAATACCAGGTGGTATTAATATTATTGATGATTATCAAGAAGTTGTAAAATATGCGATAAAAAATGATAAACCTTTACTTGGTATTTGTATGGGACATCAGACAATTGGCATGTATAAATCTAAAAATAATTTAGTTTTGGCAAATAATCATTATGATGATATTAATAGTAAGAAAGATATTAATAAATTGAGCCATTATATTAATATTAATAAAGATTCCAAACTTTATGATATATTAAAAAAAGAAAGAATTAAAGTAAATAGTTTACATCATTATAAAATAGATAAAGTTTCTAATGATTTTTTAGTAGCAGCTACTAGCGACGATGGCGTAATTGAAGCAATTGAATATAAAAATAAAAAATTTATTATTGGTGTAGAATTTCATCCTGAAATTATGAATAATATGGATAATTTATTTCAAACTTTTATCGATTTATGTTAATAAAACATGGCGAAATTCAAAGAAATACAAGTTACATAATTAATTTGTATTTTTTTTATTCTCATAATTATCCAATTTATGATTGTAAATTGACAAAAACCAAATAATATGCTTTAATAAGCTATGCTTAAAAAGGAGAAATTTTTATGAATGTTAATAATTTAAGGACATTAAAAAATATTAAAAGAAGATTATGTGCTTTATCATTAGCCGGCGTTATGGCTATGACTACAGCTGGATGCTCAAATTCAAAATCTAATAATAGTTCCGAAAGTCAAGAGGAAATAACAACTTCATTTATAGATGGTGAATCACTCGAAATTGTTGGAGTAGAAACTTTAACCAATGGTGAAAAAAGAGGAATAATATTATCAACAGATAATAAAGTATATTTATCAGATGAAGATGGAAATAGATTATCTGATAATTTTGATGAAATAAGTTTGTTAAGTAATTATAGTTATTTTAATTATAGTTATAGTTATTTATCAACTGATGAAGTATTATTGGGTAGCTCGGAAAAAGTTCTTACTGATAAAGAATATGATTATTTTGTAGGAAAAACTTTGCGAAAAGATGCAAATGGTAGTACTTTAAATCCTAGAATAACATTATTAGATAATAATGGATCGGAACTTTGCTCTTTTAATGGTTACTTTAATGCGTTAATTGGAAATAAGGTTGTAATTCAAGATTATTCTGAAGGAGAAGATAAAGATTCATTAGCTCCTGAAATTTATTTCTATGATTATGAAACAGGCAAAAAAAGTAAAAAATTTGATTCTTTTTTTCCTTCACAAATTGCTTCAGAAGAAGAAATAAGTTATTTAATAGGTGTTGAGTATGATTATAGTGATAACGATATTGACAATGACATATATACATTTTATGATGAAAATTTAGAGATTATTGGTACTTCCACTAGAGATGAAATAGAAGAATGGTATATTAGTAAAGATGATTACAAATCCTATCTTGATGCTGGAACATATTATCAAGATTATTTTGAATCATTTTATGCAACAAAAAATAAAAAACAAACATCTGCACCAAAATTAATAAAACATTAAATTAATTGATAAAAAAGTATAATATCATAATATAAATGGAGGCATATATTATGGAAAAACAAGAAAAAACTTGGCAAGTGGATAATGATTATAAAGAACTAGCATTTTTATTACAATTTGAGGGCGATGAATTTGATGTTAGCCAGAAAATATTCCATTTACAATATTATAGAGAACCTGTTATGGATATGAAGAAAACAGGATTATTTGGGATATTAGATGCATTAATTGATCTAGGACTAACTAATAAAGAAATTACAGATTTTTACATTCATGGCCATATTGAGCCTTATGATGATCCTTATAAATTCACTAAAGGTATCATAAAAATCGTATATGGAATGTCAAAGATTGAAATTAAAAATCAATATGGGAGTTATTTTAGTGATGAACGAATAGCAAAACTTTCTAATTCAAATAACAATACTAAAATGCTAATGTCTTTTTGTTATGATAAAAATGATAGATATGTATTTATTCCTAATAAAGATGATTTATATTATAGATTTTCAAATAATTATGATAAAGAATACCATCACCTGAATGAATATAAAGAAGAAAAAAAGATAGATGGAAAACTTTATAGAACTGTTCGTTTTCTAGTTCGCCAAGGTTATGATTTTCCAGAATTAGATTGCTTATTTAATGAAACAATAAAAGATATTGTGTTTAAACAGACTAATGGAGAAAATACATTTGTATTAAATAAAAAACTTGCTTGTGAAATGAGTAATAATTTATTAAATCTAGTATATTTTTTAAAAAGAAATAATTACAAATTTTTAAATCCTGCATACATATTTGATTCAAAATGTGATAACATTACTTTAATTGATCCTAATGAAAATGAAATTATTTTTAATCGTCGTTATTTAGAACCAGATGTAAATAAATATGTTAATGTGCTAGAAACCCTTAATAAAGAAAATTTTAAAATTCCTGATATTATTGATCTTTGTGATAAAAGAGTAAAAAATATTGATTTAAGATGTCTTGATAATTTTGATAAAGAACATAATTTAACAATTACGCGTGATGTATTATCAGCTATTTCTGCCGAATGGTTTAGAGTTATTAAAAAAAGCTTGGATCTAGGCTTTTCTTTTCCAGATAATGATAATTTATTTAATATGAATCAAGAATCTTTAAAAGTTATTGATCCAAGTGGTAAAGAACGATTTGTTGTTCGCAAAGAATTTGCTAATATTTTAGAAATGATTATTATATGTATGCAAAATGGTTATAGTTTTAAAGATTATAGTAATTTATTTGATAAAAAACAACCATATATTGTTGTATTTGATAGAAATAATCAAGAAAAAATTATTAGTCGAAAACAAATAAACAAAATTGTAAAACTTAAAGAATTATCTGATAAAAATAATGGAAATTTAACTGAAAGTGAAAAAAATTTATTATCTATAATAAATAATAATAGTATTAGTAAAAAATTGTTTGAATGGCTTCCTTATACTGCAAAAAAATGGATTCCTTCAGCAGCAGTTATTAATAAAATACCAGCAGATAAAAGCTACGAATATTTTTACAATAATAATCATAAACGTCTTAAAGTTTTAAAAGATGAATATCAACCAAGTAATTTAGAAGAAATGGAAGGAATAGTCGCTCTTGGTTATATTTTAGGACTATTTAATAGTAAAGAATCAATAAGTGAAAAAGCATTAAATTATATTATTGATTATTTTCTAAAAAAAGGAATAACTGCTGATGAACTTCATACTACTTATGGGGCAATAGATTTGAGGAAAGGTTATAATAAACAGTTTGCTGACTTTTTTATGCAACATTATGCTAAAGATAGTCAAGCGTTTATTGAACCTGATCTTGGCACTAATATGACAGGTGAACTTTTTGAAAGATTTGATGAAGTTCTTAATTATCGACCAGAGAAAAAAATAAAAACACGTACAAGAAATAAATTGTTAACACCAAATGATGCCATGGCATCAATTACTAATGTTAGAATAGATAAAAAAATACTTGGTGAAAAAGCTGATGATGAACGATATGTTCATCTTGTAGAATTATTGATGAAATTTGGGGCAAGTGAAAATGAAATTAAATGGGCTATAGGACTTTATGAACAAGCTCTTATAATTGATGAACAAAAAGTAATTATTCCAAATATAGAAGATATAACAACAAATTTAATGAAATATACATCTTATTTGAAGAGTAATCCTCGAGTATTTCTTAGTGGTAGAAAAACAAATTGCTGCTCAAGATATGGTGGGTTAGCTCAAGATCGCTTAACTCATGTTATAACTGATCCAAATTGGCGATATGTCACTTTTACATCGCCTAATAGAACATTTTTTGATGGATTAGTTTGGTATGATCAAGAAGAAAAGGTAGTTTGCATTGATAATGTAGAAGGTCAATTTAGTAAAATAGATGAATGTAATGCTAAATCCATCCCTTTGATGGCCGAATCTATTATTCGCTATGCCAATGGAATTTATCACCAAATGAATGAACTTAATATTCCTTGTATTAAAGTTAATGTTGGTAAGGATCCAGGAACTGCATCGTGGGAAATATTCACATATGCAGAACAACAAAATTTAATTTGCGAAGATAAAAATCCTTGCAATTATCCAAGAAGAAATAATATTTCAACAGATGCTCAAGAACAATTTACAATAACTGATGAAAAAATGTTAAAACTTAGAAGAAACATTAAATAATTGGTAATTTAGATAAAATTTGAAAGTTTTGGTATTTTCGTATTTTATAAAAAAATTATAAAGATTTGTAATACAAGTCTTTTTTTTTGACACGTTAAATTAAGAGATAAGGTCACGAAAGGAGAAGCATAAGCCTTTTTAATGGA
>CANRDL010000012.1 GCA_947629405.1 uncultured Bacilli bacterium | reverse complement strand
GGATCACTAACTAAAGATTATTTGGATGAGTTATCATATAATTCTTATAAAAAATATTATGGTAAATCAGTAAAACTGAATAAATTTTTAAAAAATAATTGGGTTCCTAGATCACATTTTTATAATAATTTTTATTTATTTAGTTATGCAATTTGTATATGTGTAGCAGCATATGTAGCATCAAAAATCATTGATGGTGATAAAAAAATGCTTGATGATTATATGAAATTCTTAAAAACTGGCTCCGATAAATGGCCAACTGAAGCATTTAAAATTTTGGGAATTGATTTAGAAGATAAAAATGTATACAAAAATGCTATAGATTATTTTGATTCCTTAATTGATGAATTTGACTCCATTTATAGCGAGGAGGTGTAATATTTGAAAAAAGATTACTATGAGGTTTTAGGTCTTCAAAAAGGGGCAAGTGAACAAGAAATTAAAAGTGCATTTCGTAAACTTGCCAAAAAATATCATCCTGATTTAAATAAAGAATCGGGTAGTGAAGAAAAATTTAAAGAAATATCCGAAGCTTATTCGGTTTTATCGGATCCGGAAAAAAAGGCTCAATATGATAGATTTGGCCATGATGCTCCTAATTTTGGTGGTGGTGCTTCTGGTTTTGGTGGTTTTGGCGGTTTTTCTAGTGTGGATATCGACCTTGATGATATATTAGGAGACTTATTTGGAATGAATTTTGGCCGAAGAAAGAAATCTAAAGGAAACCAAGCAGTTGATGGCGAAGATGTTTTAGTTAGAATGAAACTTACTTTTGAAGAGGCGATTGAAGGTTGTAAAAAAAGTATAAAATTAGATTTAGAAGAAGATTGCGATGAATGTAATGGTAATGGTGGCTTTGATAAAGTAGAGTGCAGTAATTGCCATGGAACAGGATTTATTGTACAACAATCAACATCATTATTTGGTTCATTTCAATCTAGAACTACTTGTCCTTATTGTCAAGGATCTGGTTCTACTATGAAAAAAACTTGTTCTAAATGTCATGGAACTGGAAGAGAAAAGAAAAATAAAGAAATAATTATTAAAGTTCCAAAAGGTGTTGATACTGGTTCTAGACTTAGACTTAGTGGCAAAGGACCAGCTGGAAGAAATGGAGGATATCCTGGTGATGTTTACATTGAATTTAATGTAGAAAACCACCCATTATTTGAACGAGATGGTAATGATATTTATCTAGAAGTACCATTGACAATTACGGAAGCTGCATTAGGTTGCGAAAAAGAAATACCTACTGTTTATGATAATGTTATTTTAACTATAAAAGAAGGTGTTCAATCTGGAGATAAATTAAAATTAAAAGGTAAGGGGATTAAATCTGAACACGATGGTACTGGAGATATGTATGTTATTTTAAATATTATTACACCTACAAAACTTTCTAGAAAACAAAAAGAATTATTAAATGAACTTAATGAGACATCTCTTGATAATTCATCTGAGTTTAAGACCTTTAATAAATATTTATAAAAAAAGAAAATTAAAAAATTAATTTTCTTTTTTTAATAACTCAAGTACAGCATTTTGATATGCTCTGTAAAGTCCTCCAGTACCAAGTTTAATTCCACCGAAATATCTTACAACTATAATTAATACATCATTAAGTTCTTTTTGTTTAATAATATTATAAATAGGAAGGGAAGCAGTGTTAGTTGGTTCTTTATCATCTGATTTTTTTTCATTATTTCCTATTTTATAAGCATAAGGAAAATGAGCAGCTTTTTTATGCTCTTTTTTTATATTTTCTAATATATTTTTTACTTGATTTACATCTGTAACATTATAATAATAACTTATAAATTTTGATTTTTTAACTTCTATTGTACATTTTTTTATAAGCATAATTATCACCTAATTAAATTATACCAAATAAAAAAAGGAATTTAAATTCCTTAATTTATTATCTGTTGTAATATTCAACAATTAAACTTTCATTTATTTCGGCATTTAATTCGCTACGCTCTGGAAGTCTTACATATGTTCCAGCCATTTTTTTAGCATCATATGATATAAATCCTAAACGATTAGTAACTGCTTCTAATGAAGCTTTAATTGCTGGATGTTCAAGTGAATTTTCTTTAATACTAATTACATCTCCAGGTTTAACTTGATAAGATGGAATATCAACTTTTTTACCATTTACTAAAATATGTCCATGGTTAACAAGTTGACGAGCAGCACGTCTAGTATTTCCAAAGCCGATTCTATAAACAAGATTATCAAGTCTGCTTTCTAGAAGCTTTAAGAAATTTTCACCAGCAACACCATTCATTTTTTGAGCACGTTCAAACAATTTTTTAAATTGTTTTTCATTTAAACCATACATTATTCTTACTTTTTGTTTTTCCATTAATTGGATTCCATATTCACTTGGTTTTCTTCTTCTATCTTTACCATGAACACCAGGTCCGTAAGGTCTTTTAAGATCTTTACCGTTTTCAAGAGTAGAGAAAGATAAATGACGTGATTTTTTGTATGATGGTCCAGTATATCTTGCCATATTTTTTCCTCCTTTTTTAAATTTTACAAATAAAGTTTTTTACTAATAATTTTTAATAGGGAGTTTGAATTAATATTTTCATTAAGGCAGTCTTAATTACTAATATCCATATTTGGCTCAAACACATTATTAAAATTATATAGTCCTGCCACTTTCTTGCGTTTAAAATAATACCAAAAATAAGCATTATTGTCAAATTTTTATATATTATATTCGATTTATTTAAAAAAAATGTAAAATATTTCATTTTATTCAAAATTTATGATAAAATAAAAATAGTACAAAATAGGAAGTGAAGATATGTCAAAAACGACTTTTATTTTAATTGCTACTACATATTATTTTCTATCTATAATTATAATTATTGTAGTTTTAAATTTAATTCGCAATAGACTATTTAAAAAATATGAAAATGAATTGAATTCTTTAGAGAGAGATAAAAATTTAATTATATCTGCTTCAATTCTATCTGAACTTAATAAAGTTGAAGCTTTAATTAATAATGATTCTTTAAAAGAAACATATGATAATTGGCAAAAGAGATTTAAAATTATAAAAGATGAAGATGTACCTAAAATAACTGATTTATTATTAGATATTGAAGATAAATTTAAAGAAAAAGATTTTAAAAATTTAGATACTTTAATTGCTCGAGCTGAATTACAAATTTATTATGTTAAAATGAAGGCTAATTTTTTACTTGATGAAATAAGACAACTTACTCAAAGTGAGGAAAAAAATCGTGAAACAGTAACAAGACTTAAAACTAAATATCGTACTCTTTTATTAAAATATAAAAATTCTAAAGATAGTTATAATATAATTGAAAATCCTATTGAATTACAATTTGATAATATTGATAAACTATTTTCGGCTTTTGAAGAATCTATGGATAATAATAATTTTACCGAAGTCGGTAAAATTGTAAAAGCGTTAGATGATACGATAGGTAATTTAGAAGTAATTATTGAGGAAGCACCTAGTATTATTTTAATGGGAAAAGGAATTATTCCTAATAAAGAAAAAGATGTTTTAAATATTAAAAAGAAAATGATTAAAGAAGGGTACCAATTAGATTATTTAAATATTGAATATAATATTGAAGAATCTAATAAAAAAATTGCTGATATTTTTGCTAGATTAAATGTTTTAAATGTCGAAGATTCAATTTTTGAACTTAAAACAATTCTAGACTATTTTGAAAGTTTATATCATGATTTTGAAAGAGAAAAAGTTACTAGAAAATTATTTGAGGAATATTCTCGAACATTAGGTGTAAAAATTAATAAGTTAACTTCAACTGTTAAAGATTTATATAAATCAATTGGCGATATTAAATATTCATATGATTTATCTGAAGAAGATGTTGATATTATTAAAAATATAAAAGAAGAATTAAATATTGAAAAAAATAATTATAATCAAATAATTTCAATGCATCGAAATAAATCATTTCCTTATTCAAAGTTGGCTAAAGAAATGGAACTTTTAAATGTCAAAGTGACTGATTCTGAAGAAAAATTAGAAATTGCTTTAAGAACTCTTGGACAATTAAAGGAAGATGAAATAAGAGCTAGAGAACAATTAGATGATATAAAAGATATTTTGAGAAGATCTAAAGATAAAATGAACTCTTATAAATTGCCTGTTGTTCCTAAGAATTATTATATAGAACTAAAAGAAGCTAATGAAGCTATAAAAGAAATAATTAAAGAGTTAGAAAAGAAACCAATATCTATTAGAGTTTTAAATACTAGGGTAGATACTGCTCGTGACTTAGTCTTAAAATTATATAATACTTCTAATGAAATAATAAAAACTGCGGCTATGGCAGAAATTGCTATAGTTTATGGTAATAGATATCGTCCTGTAAATAAAGAAATTGATTTTGGTCTGGCAAAAGCTGAGGGCATGTTTTATAAAGGTAATTTTAAAAACGCTTTAGAAAATGCTATAAGTAGTATTAATATTATTGAACCTGAAGCATATAAAAAATTAATTGAATCTTACCAAACAGAATTATAGAATAAATATAATTCTGTTTTTATATAATTTAATTGGAGGAAATCATGAATTATAAAATTCTTGTTAATAAAGATCATAAATATTCTTTTCCTAAAATTAAATTGATTAAATTTAAAAATATTTGTAATGCTGAAATTAAAGTTGAAAAAAAGACTTATAAAAATTATTTAAAATTACAAAAATATTTAAAAAAACTAGGATATATTATTGATGTTGAATCAGGTTATAGAAGTTTTTTGGAACAAGAAAAATTGTTTTATGAAATTTTATCTTTAAAAGGCATTGATCATACTTTAAAATATGTGATGCTGCCTGGTTATTCTGAACATCATACTGGTCTTGCTATAGATTTAATTTTAATTAAAGAAAATAAACCATTATTTGATTTTGATATTAAAGATAAAGATTTTCTTAATTTATTGCATAATAATTTATATAAATTTGGTTTTATCTTAAGATATCCGAAAGATAAAGAAAAAATTACAAAGATTTCTTATGAACCTTGGCATATAAGATATGTCGGTAAAAATTTAGCAAAAAAAATGTATGTTTCTAACTTATGTTTAGAAGAAATAAAAAAAGACGATTAAAATCATCTTAAATTTCTCTCATTAATTCTTGGTTTTTGTATGGATTTTTTTTATCAATTTTATCAACAAATAAAATACCATTTAAGTGATCAATTTCATGTTGAAAAGCCACAGCTAAATCTTCACGAGCTCTAATAGTCTGTTTATTTCCATTTACATCTTGATATTCTAAAGTTATTCTAGCATGTCTTGGAACAATTCCGTCTACATCTCGATCAACACTTAAACAACCTTCGCCCTCACCAACATATATTAATTCTTCTGATTCACTTTTTATTTTGGGATTAATAATAGTGTAGTTAGTAAAGCTTCCGTCTTCTTCTTCATTACAAATTACAAAAATTCTCATTAATTTTCCAATTTGGGGAAATGCTAAACCCATTCCAGGTCGTAAATTATATTTTTCGGAGTATTTTTCAATTTGTGACATTTTTAAATACAATAACATATCATTTATTAATTTTTTATCTTCTTCTTTAAGAGGAAATTTAACTTCATTAGAAATTTTATGTAAAAGTTTATTTTTTTCGTTTAAAATTTTAATATTAGGTAATTTCATCTTTAACACCCCTTAACTACTAAATAAATTATATGTATTTTATAAGATTTTGTCAAATTTGTCAAAAATATTTTAGATTATATTAATTATAAAAAAAAGGAAGTAATCTTCCTTTTTAATTATTATTGTTAAACCATCCAGCACCAATTATTATTACAAGTAGGATGAATAAAACAATCCAAATAGCAGCTCCTATGCCATATCCAGAAGAATATCCAGCATATCCACCTTGAGGACAGCATTGATTCATTCCATATCCTCCGCCATAGTAGCCATTATTTCCATAATAATACATATTATTATACCTCCTTAATGTATCTATTTATATTTTATTAATAATGATTGACTTTTGACATTAAAAATGCCTAATTTTTTTAATTACTATTTTTTAAATTATAAATTTATGATATTATAAAAATAAGGTGGAGTATATGAGAAATAATATAAGAAAATGTGATAAATTATTACTAATACTAACATTACTATATACTTTATTAGGCTTGGTAATGATTTTTAGTGCTTCATCAGTTGCTGCTGTTATGCGTTATGGTTATAGTACTAATTATTATTTTTTACGCCAATTATTTTTTAGTGTCGTAGGAATAATTTTAGGATTTTTCTTTGTTATAAATTTTCCAATCAAAAAGTATCGCCATTTTATTTCAATGGGATTTTTAGTTTTATTAATTCTTTTATTATATGTATTAATTAGTGGAAATAGTGTAAATGGAGCGAAAAGTTGGTTAAATATTGGCTCATTTGGTATTCAACCAACGGAATTTGTCAAAGCTTTTATAATTATTTATTTTGCTATTTTTTATGGAGAAAAGATAAATAAAATGAAAAATAAATGGGCAATATTTGTTCCTATAGTCGTTAGTATTATATTTTTTATTTTAATCATTTTACAACCCGATTTAGGTGGTTCAATTATTTTAGCAGGTCTTGTAGTAATGATTTTCTTTTCATTACCTTTACCTAAAAATAACATGAATAAAATTTTAAAAATTTGTGCTGTTATTGGGGTAATTGGTTTTGTCATATTATTTCAATTTGGTGGTAAAATTTTAAATGAAACTCAAGCTAAAAGATTGCAATATAAAAATCCTTGTTCAAGATATATTGAGGATACGGGTTATCAAGTATGCAACAGTTTAATATCGGTATCTAATGGTGGATTATTTGGTTTAGGTTTAGGTAATTCAACTCAAAAATATTTGTACTTACCTGAGGCACATACTGATTTTATTTTTGCAATAGTTTTAGAAGAATTAGGAGCAATAGGGGGCCTATTAGTTATAATTGGATATATAATAATACTTTTGCGATTATTAAATATTGCAAAACATGCAGAATTTTTATGCGGATCAATTATTGCTTATGGTACTTTTTCTTTATTAATTTTACATATTTTTATTAATTTGATGGGAATTCTTGGGTTAATACCATTAACGGGAGTGCCATTACCATTTTTATCTTATGGTGGAAGTTTCAATTTAGTTGTAATATTACTTTTATTTTTGGTTCAAAGAGTAGTTATTGAATCAAAAAATATAAAAAGAAAAAGAGAATTACAAAATATGTAATTCTTTTTAATTATCGCTACCAAAAAACAGAAATTGTAATTTGCTTTAAAATAACTAATGTAGTAATTTAAAATTATGAATGAAAATTTAAATAATATTTGTGGATATAAATTAGATGATGATCAAAAAGAAGTAGTTTATAATACAACTAATAATATTTTAGTTATTGCTGGAGCCGGTAGTGGGAAGACTTTAACAATTGTTGGTAAAATAAAATATTTATTAAATATAGGTTACAAAAGTGATCAAATACTTTGTATTTCTTTTACTAATGATGCTGTTAATAGTTTAATAAATAAAATAAATAAAAGTTTTAATAAAAAAATAATAATAGATGTTTTTACATTTCATAAATTAGCCATAAATATTTTTAATCATTATAATAAAAAAGTTAATTTAGTTAATGAAGAACTACTAAAATATATAATTAATGAATTTTTTTTAAGTAATTGTGATAATAATATTAGATTATTAATTTTAGCTAAAAAATACTACAATTTAAAATATCTTAAAAATATTATTTTTCATTTTATAACTATTTTTAAGTCAAAAGGTTTATCTATTGATGATTATTTTAATTTTTTTAAGAAAAATAGTAAAAAAATAAATACTTTTTTAGCAATAACATTATATATTTATGTAAATTATGAATTAGAAAAAAAATCGCAAAATTTAATTGATTTTGATGATTTAATATTGAATGCTACTAAACTATTAAAAAATAAATATAAAAAATATAAATATATTATCATTGACGAATTTCAAGATACTTCCTATATTAGACTTTTATTAATTAAAAAATTAATGCAATTAAATGGAACTAAATTAATGCTTGTTGGTGATGATTATCAATCAATTTATAAATTTAGTGGTTCCGATATAAATATATTTTTAAATTCAAATAAGTATATTAATAATTTGAAAATTATGTATTTAGAAAATACTTATCGTTTTAGTAATGAACTTGCTTTTATCTCTAGCGATTTTATTTCAAAAAATAAATTTCAATTTAAAAAAAATTTAAAATCTTTGAAAACAAATTCTAAACCAATTAAAATATATTATTATAAAAAAGAAAATGAACTTTATAAATTAATTGATTATATAAATAATGAAATTTTAATCTTAGGGCGTAATAATAACGATATTTTACCTTTTTATAAACCAAATAAGTTGGGAATAATAAATTCTAAATTAAGATATTTAACTGTTCATAAATCTAAAGGTTTAGAAAGTAACGAAGTTATTTTAATTAATTTATCTAATAATTTATTAGGTTTTCCATCAAAAATAAAAGATACAAAGGAATTATCTTTTATTACAAAAAAGGACACAATAAAATATGAAGAAGAAAGGCGGCTATTTTATGTGGCTTTAACTAGAAGTAAAAATAGTGTTTATTTATTTATAAATAAGAAAAATGAATCTATATTTGTTAAAGAACTTAAAAGAAATTATAAAAATTTTATTGAATATTTAAGATTTAAGTGATCTTTTAATTTTTATTGTTATAGCTATAAACAAGATAAATATTAAAAATCCAATTCTAATTAAGGGGGCAATATAATATGTATAATAATTAAAAATAGTTATATTTTTAAATATTAAATTAGTAGTTGTAGTAATTATTATAAAAATGATAATTGGTAAAAGTTTTGATTTATTATTAGGTTTAATTAAATTATTGATGTTATATACACAAAAAGAAATTACGATAAATAAACCAAATATCCATTGCATAGAAATTAAATTTTCAATTCGATCAATAAAATTAAAAATTTCAATTCTTTTTAAAACAATATATTCTGGATATTGATATATTTTTGTTAAGTGAATTCCTAAACTTCCTAAAGTTATTGCCGTTATTAAAAAAATAATAAGACAGCCAACCATATAGGCTAAAAAAGTATATTTGTTATACTTATCATTATTTTTAATTTGATTCTTTGGGACAATTAAAATTAAAAATAGAGGCACAAAATTAAGTAAGAATACTCTTATTCCCCCATTAAGTGGTCTTTTAAATCCATATTCTAATATTGGTTGAAAATTATTAAATTCGATGTTTGGCAGTAAACCAATCATCGAAAAAAGTAAAAAAATCAAAGAAAAAAATAATAAAATTAAAGAAGTGCGGGAAATAGTTTCAATTCCTTTAATATTAATATAAATGATTGCTAAACTAAAGATTAATTCAATTGCTATTACGGTAGTTTCCGATAAAAATTGGGTAATTATAAAATGTGTTAAGTTAAAAATCAGGCTTATAGCAGTGGAAACTACAAACAACATTAATATTATATTTAAAAAAGTTCCCAATTTTTTACCATATAGATATTTTATTTTTTCCCCAATTGTTAAATCTTTTTTATAATTAACGATATAAATAACAATAAATAATACTAAAAAAGATAATATAGTTGTAAATATAATGCTTATCCAAGCATCTACTTTGGCGGCATTATAGACATTATATATTCCAATTCCAAAAAAAGAAGAAATAATTATAAAAATATTTATTGATGTAAGTTGTAACATACTTATTTTATTTTTCATTTTTTAACTTCCTTTCTGGAGTATATAATGTATTTCCCTTTTCTAATGTATCAATATCAACATTGACATTAAAATTAATATTTTGATAAAAGTTATCCCAATTTTTAATATTCTTATAATATTTCGGATCATTTTTATATATTAAATCTTCAAACCCAAATATATCTGATTTATATTTTTTTTGAACTGTATTTAAAGTGTTATTTATATTATTTTTAATGTTATTTTCTATGCTTCTTTTAATTTTATTTAAATCTTTTTTAGAATTTAAATCCGTTTCACAAGTACTTTCATTGATGTTGGCATTTGCTGAAATATTTATAGAAATATTATTTTTATTAGTATCAATTTTTGTATGTGATTCAATTATTTCTGATGAAATATGTCCTGATGCACATTTTGTAGTAATAATCGTATTTTCAATATTGTCCAATATAAAAGAATAGGCAATTGATTCTTGGTCGGTTAAATAACCAATTAATTTATTATTTTTAAATACAGCAATGGACGAAATTTTAGAATCCGCAATTTTTTTAACTTGTTCTAAATTTTTAGTGCTATCTTGATTTTTATTTTCATTGATAATTATTACCGACGGCATGGAAATTTCAATCTTATCATTTATCATATTATTAATTACATCTTCAAAAGTTATTTCATAACCAATACCTAAATATCTTGTATTAGTTTTTAAAGATTCTCTTATATTAGTGGAATTAATAGTTTCTAAAGGGGTTAGAGTAGTTAATATTTTATTGGCTGTTGTATCTTTAGCAATTAAGGTTAAAAATTTCATTTGGATTTCTGGGTCTCTTGTAAAAAAATCTATATATTTCGTTATGTCATCTTTAGCACATTTTTCACTTATTACTAAAATTTGCATTTGAGTGGCAAAAAATCTTTTAGGTGATGATAAGACTACTTTTCTTAAAGCTTCTTGAATAGTTTTAGCACTTGATTCATAGGTAATAAATGTTGCATTAGTATTAGATTGTGAAGAATCTGAACTTTCTTTTTTAGAATTGATTACTTGAATTGTTACTTTAATATTATCATTTTTATCTTTGTCAATTCCTATTGCGGATACTATTGATAATTCATTTAATTCTCGGTAATTATAACATCCTGATACTACTAATAGAAATAATACAACAATCAATATTTTAATTTTTTTCATTTTGACCTCCAGTTTGAGAATCAACTTTGATAATACTATCTTTTAATTCTTTTTTATTTATAGGTGAAAATGGTTGCAAATAAGGTACCCCAAAAGATTTTAATGAAGATAGATGAATTATTAATAGCAAGAATACTACTAATACTCCAATTATTCCCATAATAGTTGCACCTATCATAAAAAATATTCGCCAAATTCTTAAAGCGTTTATTAATTCAGGTTCGGTAAATAAAAGAGAAGATATAGCAGTTATGGCTATAACTATTATCATAATAGGGGAAACAATTCCGGCATTAACTGCTGCATCACCTAGTATTAATGCTCCGACAATTGATAAAGCACTTCCTGAAAAACCTGGAACTCTTAAATCTCCTTCTCTTAGTATTTCAAAACAAATCATCATTAATATAGCTTCAAAAAAGGCCGGAAAGGGGACACCATCTCTTTGCATTGCAAAATTAATTAAAAGATCAGTTGGTAACATTTCTTGATTAAAAGTTATTATGGCAATATAAATTGCTGGTACGAGTAATGCTATAAAAAAAGCTAATAACTTTAATATTCTCGTAAATGTAACATTAATATTTTTACCATAAATATCTTCAGATGTTTTAAAAAAGTCATTTAAACAGGCAGGTATTATTAAAACATAGGGACAATTATCTATTACAATAACACTTTTTCCAGATAGTAATGCTAAACTAGCAATGTCGGGCCTTTCCGTAGTTCGGATGGTTGGAAAAGCACTTTTCGTTTCTTTTTCAATATGATTTTTAATTTCTCCAGAGTTAACAATATCTTCCACATTTAATTTTTCTAATTGTTTAATTACATTATTATATGATTCTTTGTGAACTTTATCACTGAGTGATAATAAACCAATTTCTGATTGCGTGTAATTTCCTTTATTAAAATTTTTAATTCTTAATTTATTACTTTTTATTCTCCTTTTAATAAGCCCAATATTAGTCTGATAAATTTCTGTAAAAGCGTCTTTAGCACCACGATAAGTATTTTCACTTTCCGGCTTATCAATACTTCTTGAAAGTTCTCCTTTGGTTTCTAAAGCAAGATATGTATCAATACCATTAATAATTATAATAGTAAAACCTGAATGTAAATAATGACATATTTCTTGATAAGAATTGATTTCTTGAACTTTATTATTGCTAATATTATTTTTAATCTTATCTAAAATATTTTTTTTATTTACTTTTTTTAATTTATTTAAACTTCTTATAATAAAATCACTAATTTTATCACTGTTTGTTAATGATTCAGAAAAAACAATGTATAATTCAATTTTAGATATAATTTTTTTGCGATAGATTATATCATTCATATTATCTGTATCTGTTTTTAATTTTTCAACCAACTTATTCATAAAGTCACCCTTAATCTAAGATTATTATGTCAGTATTTTTATATTTTATTTATTTTAGGTGTCAATTTAGTAAAAAAAATGGTATAATTTTATATAGGTGAAAAATTATGAGAAATAGAGCAGAAATAATATTAAAAAAAATAAAAAAAGCCAAAAATGTCTTTATTATGGGTCATAAAAACTTAGATTTAGATGCTTTAGGTGCTTGTGTTTCTATTGCTGCAATTTGTAGAAGAAATCGCCGTAAATCATATATTATTCTTCAAGATACTAAACTTGATGAATCAATTAAAAAAGCCATGGAATATTTAAAAGAAAAAACTAATTATACATTTTTAAAATATAAGGAAGCCGAAGAATTAATTAATGATGAATCTTTGTGTATCATTGTTGATACTTATAGTGAAAGAAGAGCTCAATCTTATAAATTAACTACAAAAATAAATAATAAATTAATTATAGACCATCATCTATTTGGTAAACCAATAAATAACGATTATATAATTGATACGAAAGTTTCTTCAACTTGTGAACTAATTTTAAGAATTTTTAAAAACAAAAAAATCAAATTTGATAAATATACTTCAACCGTATTATTATCTGGAATAATTATTGATACAAATAATTACAGTATAAAAACTACTGCTAACACTTTAGATTCCGTTAAATCTTTATTAAAGTGGGGTGCAGAAAATACCGTTGCTCATAGTTTTAATAAAGTAGATATGAATGAATATCAAAAAATTCATAAAATTATATTTAAAACAGAATTTTATAATAAAAAATATGCTTTTGTAAAATGTGATAATAAAAAAATATATGATAGAGAAGAACTTGCCAAAATTTGCGATACATTATTAATGTTTGAAAATGTTGAAGCAGCTTTTGCAATTGGCCATATTTCTAAAGAGGAAATTGGTTGCAGTGCGCGCAGTATTAAAATAAATGTTGCTAATATTATGTCCAAATTTTCTGGTGGTGGACATAAATATAATGCCGCATGTCAACTTAAATCTGTCTCTTTAAATGAGATGGTTGATAAATTAAAGGAGGTTTTAAAATGAAAGTAATACTACTTTGTGATGTTAAAAAACAAGGAAAAAAAGATGATATAATTGATGTCGCTGATGGATATGCCAAAAATTATTTAATCAAAAATAATTTAGCTGTAAAATATAGTGAGACAAGTAGTAAAATTTTAAAAAATGAAATAAAAGAAAGAGAAAATGAAGAACAACAAAAAATAAATAAAGCCTTAGAGTTAAAAGAGAAAATTGAAAAAGAAAAAATAAAATTTAATTTAAACTGCGGCGATAAAGGCAAAGTTTTTGGAACTATTTCTAAATCACAAATTAAAGAAGAATTTAAAAATAAAGGGTATTCTATTAAAACGCAAGACATTATTTTAGATACTCCAATATCTTCTTTAGGAACTTTTGAAGTAAAAATTATTTTATATAAAAAAGTTATTGCAAAAATATTAGTTAATGTAGAAGAAAGTAAGTGATATTATGACTCAAGTTCGTAAAATGCCTCAAAATATTGATGCCGAAATGGCAATTTTAGGCTCAGTATTTATTGATAATGAATTAATCGTCAAATTAAATGATGAACTTACAACTAATATGTTTTATAAGAAGGCTCATCAAATTATTTTTAATGCAATTAAAAAATTATATGATAAAAATATATCTTTAGATATTACTACTATCTCTGATGAACTTGATAGAAGTAATGAGCTAAATGAAGTTGGCGGAATAGAGTATTTAGGGGAAATTATTGATTCCGTTGCTTCTGTTTCTAACATTGATTATTATATTGATATTATAAAAGAAAAAGCGACAAGAAGATTTTTAATTGATACTGCTAATAATATTGCCACATCAGCATATGATACCGAAGGATCATTAAATGATTTGCTTGACAGTGCATCAAAAGAGATGACTGAAGTCGTAAATAACCGCAAAACGAGTGATTTTATTCCTATTTCTGAGGCTATAAGAAAAACTCAAGATATATTAGAAAATCTTGCCCAAAATAAAAGTGAACTTACCGGTATTCCATCCGGATTTAACGATCTTGATAGATTAACTACTGGATTCCATGAAAATGAGCTTATTATAATTGCTGCTCGTCCCGGTGTTGGAAAAACTGCTTTTAGTTTAAATATTGCAACTAATGTTGCTCTTACAACTAAAAGACCTGTTGCTATATTTAATATGGAAATGAGTGTTGAACAACTTTTAATGCGTATGATTTCTTCAGTTGGGGGAGTAGATTCTAAAAAATTGCGTACTGGGAGATTAGAACATAATGATTGGAAAAGAGTAAATGAAGCTTTAAGCCAACTTGGTGATACAAAATTATTTATTGAAGATATATCTGGTCTTACAATTTCCGAGATTAAGGCTAAATGTCGTAAACTTAAAAATACCGAAAAAGACTTAGGCCTTGTTATAATTGATTATTTACAATTAATTCAGGGAACTTCTAAATATGCGGGAAATAGAGTTCAAGAAGTTACTGAAATTTCTCGTGGTCTTAAAACTATGGCAATGGAATTAAAAGTTCCGGTAATTGCTCTTGCTCAACTTTCTCGTAGTGTAGAAACGCGTGAAAATAAAAAACCTACCTTAAGTGATTTAAGAGAATCAGGTTCTATTGAACAAGATGCTGATATTGTCGGTTTCTTATATCGTGAAGATTATTATAAAAATACTAATGAAGTAAATGCTCCAACCGAATTTATTATTGCTAAACATAGAGCAGGAACAACTGGTAAAATTGATTTATTATTTGAAAAAAATCTCAGTAATTTTGTTCCTTTAAAAGTAACTGATGAAGGAGAGAAAATATAATGAATTTTAAAAGTATATTTTTAAGTATAATTTTAGTTTGCTTTGTATCTTTATTGACAATAATAATGGTTTTTTCTAATCCTCAAAAAAGTACAGCTAAAACATTGTACCAAGTATATTTAAATGGCAACATAATTGGCAAAATTAAAAATGCCGATAATTTATATAATTTAATTGATAAAAATCAACAAAATATAAAAGATCAATATGGTGTAGAAAAAGTTTATCCCCCAGCAACTTTAAAATTAAATAAAGTGACTTCTTATGATGATGATGCTAAATCTGTTGATGATGTATATAATGAAATCAAAAAAAATGATACATTTACAGTTAAAGGCTATCAAATTACCATAAAAAAACCAATATCAACTGATAATGATGAAAATTCTACTGGTGATTCCAAAAGTGAAAATAATCAAAAATATGAAACAATTACAATTAATGTTCTTGATAAAACAGTATTTACTAAAGCAGTTGAATCATTTGTTAAAGCATTTTTAGGTTATGATAAATATTTAGCATATAAAAATGGTACTCAATCAGAAATCAAAGAAACAGGAAGTTATATTGAAAATGTTTATTTTGATGAAAATATAAAAATTAAAGAGGCCTTAATCAGTACTAAAGAAAAAATTTATACTGATGCTGATGAACTAAGTCAATATTTATTATATGGAAAAAATAGAGCAGATACCGAATATACTGTTCAACAAGGAGATACTGTTGAATCAGTTGCTTATAATAATAAATTAAATTCTGAAGAATTTTTAATTGCTAACCCTAAAATTACTAGTGTTAATAATATTTTATCCCCAGGGCAAGTTGTAAATGTTTCCTTAATTAATCCACTTCTTACTTTAACTTATGAAGAAGAAGTTGTAGAAGATTTGGAAACAGACTTTGAACAAAAAGTAGAATATGATTCAAGTAAAAGACCAGGTTATTCAGAAATAACTCAAGAAGGAGTTAAGGGATTAAATCGTGTAACTGAAAAAATTAAAATTTCCAATGGTGAGACTCAAAATGTTGTCATCACTAAAAAAACTGTTTTAAGAGAGGCTAGAACCCAAATTACGACAAGAGGTGGAAATGGTTCTTACTCAACTTATGATGGTCCAGTTTACGGATCAAATGGCTCATGGATTTGGCCAACCCAAACACCTTATGTTATTTCATCACCATTCGGTTATCGTTGGGGAAAATTACATGAAGCATTTGATATATCTGGTTGTGGATATGGTTCGCCAATTTATGCGGCTAATAACGGGGTAGTAAGAAGTGCTGGATATGGTGGAATCCTTGGAAGATCAGCAGGATATAATGTAGTTATTGAACATCCTAATGGTTATTGGACTGTTTATGCTCACATGGCAACAGTTTTAGTTAATGCTGGACAAAATGTAAATGGTGGGCAAAAAATTGGAACGATGGGAAAATCTGGACAAGCAACGGGAACTCACTTGCATTTTGGAGTTTATACCGGAAAACCTTATGGCGGAGGAAGGCCTTTTTCACCGGCCAAATTATATAGTTAATGGATGTAAATATTTTAGCGTCTGGTTCCAAAGGTAATTCATGCTTAATTAAAACTTCCCATCACAATATTTTAATTGATATAGGTACTACTTTTAAATATATTAAAAATGCCCTAAAAAGTGTAAACCTTTCACCAGATAAAATAGATTATATATTTATAAGTCATACTCATAAAGACCATATAAGTGCCCTTAAAGGTTTTATAAAAAATAATAATCCGTTTGTATGTTTATCAGAAAAAATGTTTAATGATTTAGAAGAATTACAAAACTATAATAAAATTTTAATTTATAATGACGAAATAATATTAGATGATCTTAATATTGAAATTTTTAAAACATCTCATGATGCATCTGATTCGCGAGGTTTTATTATTAAAAGTAATAATAGTCAAATAGTATATGTTACGGATACGGGCTATATTAATTCCAAATTATTTAAAAAATTATATAATAAAGATATGTATATTATCGAAAGTAATCATGATCCGCAAAAATTAAGAGAAGGCAAGTACCCCGTATGGTTACAAAATAGAATATTAAGTGATTATGGTCACTTATCTAACCAAATGACGGGGACATATCTTTCTAAACTTATAGGACCCAAAACTAAAAAAATAATTTTAGCGCATTTAAGTGAAGAAAATAACGATAAAGAATTAGCCTTAAAAACTGTAAAAGATATTTTAAAAGAAAGTGGAATTAAATTTAATAATATTGAATGTGCCAAACAGTTTATTAATACTGAGGTTGATGTTGTATGATAAAAATTATATGTATTGGGAAATTAAAAAAGAATTATTTAAAAGAGTTATGTGATGATTACAAGTTAAGAATTTCCAAATACCATAAAATTGAAATAATCGAACTTAAAGATGGCAAAATAGAAGATGAAACAAAAAGTATTTTGAAAATATTTAAAGATAGTGATTACAATATTGTAATGGCTATAGAAGGAAATAAGAAAAATTCACTTTCTTTTGCCAAATTAATAGATGAAAAATTCAATAAATATGGAACAATAACTTTTATTATTGGCGCATCTAATGGTATTAGTAATACAATTAAAGAAAAAGCTGATTTATTACTATCATTTTCCGATAATACTTTTCCTCATGGTCTATTTAGGGGAATATTACTTGAACAAATATATCGTGCTTTTAAAATAAATAATAATGAATTATATCATAAATAGGACAATTTATTTGTTCTATTTTTTTTCATAAAAAAATAAGCTTGGACATACAATTATTTAGGGTGATTATATGAATAAAAAAAAGACTAAAAAAAATATAGTTGCAAGAGTATTTACTAGAATTTTATTAAGTATTATTTTTTTACTTGTCAGTATTATTTATATAAATTTTAGTGATAAAAATTTACTTAAATATAAAAATACTATTTTTACTGATTCATTATCATTTTCCAAAATTCATTCTTTATATGATAAATATATTGGTGATGTATTATTTATGAAAAAAGATACTTCTAACAAAGTTCAATCAGTTTTCAATGAAGAAATAAATTACAAAAATAAAGTTAAATATAAAGAGGGATATAAATTAACTGTAGATAATTCTTATTTAGTTCCATCCCTTCAAAGTGGAATAGTAGTTTTTAATGGCGAAAAAGAAGGATATAATAAATGTATTATAATTCAAGGCATGGATGGTGTAGATATTTGGTATTGCAACTTAGCAACGACTAGTTTAAAAATGTATGATTATATTGAAAAGAAAAGTATGATAGGAGAAACTAAGGGAAAAACTTTATATCTTGTCTTAGAAAAAGATGGTAAAAATTTAGATTTAGATGAATATATTAAACAAAATAAAAATTAATTATTTAACTATTTTTATAATATTATCAGCATTTTTTTGTGGATTATTTAATTATATTTTTATTTTAGGATTAATAATTATAGTCCATGAATTAGGTCATATAATCGTAATTAAATTATTTAAATATGAAATTATAAATATAGAATTTTTACCTTTTGGTGGTAAGGTTAATATTTCCAAAAATATAAATTCACCAATATATCATGATACCTTAATATCCTTAGCGGGATTATCTTTGCAATTAATATTTTATTTTATTATTTCATACATATATAATTTAGGTTATATAAATCCCAATTATTATTTAATATTTAAAAATTATAATTGGTCAATATTTTTATTTAATTTGCTGCCAATTTATCCCTTAGATGGTTTTTTCTTTTTAAAATCATTAATTGAGCAAATTCAAAATTTTTATAATTCAATATTTATCTGTTTATTTTTATCAATTATCTTTTTAATATTTTTTATATTTTTAAATTATATAAACCATTTAGATAATTATTTGATTTGTGTTTTTTTAATATATAAATTATTAAATTATTTAAATACTATAAGAGATACTTTTAATTTATTTTTATTAGAAAGATATCTTTATGATTATAAATTTAAAAAAAGAAAAATAATTTTTGGCAAAAATATCAAAAAAATGCAAAAAGGGAAACGACATTATTTTTTAATAAATAATAAATTAGTAAACGAAAAAAATTTATTAGCAAAGATATTTGACAAAGATAAGCATTTTTGATAAAATTAAAGACGTGTTTAAAAGAAGGGAATGCTTTCTTTAATACCGCACTGAAAAGGTTTTTAAAACATTTATGTACCTTTAAGGCGAGTCTTATTTATAAAGGAGGGAAAATTATGAAAGCTATATTTCAAACAGGAGGAAAACAATACTATGTTTCCGAAGGTGATGTAATTTACGTTGAAAAACTAAATAAAAATGCGAAAGATAAAGTAATTTTTGATGAAGTTTTATATGTAGATGGTAAAATTGGTAATCCAACTGTAAAGGGTGCTAGTGTTGAATGTGTTGTTGAAAAACATGGAAAAAATAAAAAAATTGTCGTATTTAAATATAGACCAAAAAAGAAATATCGTAAAAAACAAGGTCATAGACAACCATATACTAAATTAACTGTTAAAAAAATTAATATAAAATAAGGTATATATGATAAAAATTAATTATGAGATTAGTAATAATATAATTAAAAAAGTTAAAATTAAAGGTCATGCAAATTATGCAGACTATGGTAATGATATTGTGTGCGCTTCTATTTCATCTATAGCAATTTGTTCTATTAATTCTGCTTTATTGATAGATAATAAATCGTTAAAGTATATTGAAAAAAATGGTTTATTAGAAATATATGATATAAAAGATGAAAATGTAACTCAAAAAATTTTATTAAATATGATTGAGTTATTTAAAGAACTAAAAAAACAATATCCTAAAAATATTCAAATAAAGGAGTGAAACTATGAAATTAATTTCTTTAAATATCCAATTATTTGCCCATAAAAAAGGACAATCTTCTACTCAAAATAATAGAGATTCAAGAGGTCGTAGACTTGGCGCTAAAGTTGCTGATGGACAAATTGTCAGTGCTGGAAGTATTATTTATCGTCAACGCGGTACAAAAATTTTCCCAGGTAAAAATGTTGGAATGGGAAAAGATCATACTTTATTTGCTTTAATTAATGGTAAAGTAAAATATGAAAGAATGGGAAAGAATAAGAAAAAAGTTAGCGTTTATGAAGTAGCATAATCGCTTTTTTTATGGTATTATAAATATATAGAATTGAAGGGAAGAAATATTAATGAAATTTAATAGTGAAGAAGAGCTATATAATAGATTATTGCAAGCACTTAAAACTAAAAAAAGAGAAATTAAAAGATTAGGCATCAATTATATTTTAGAAGAAGATATTTGGAATGCCCTAAAAGTTAATAAATGGCAATATAAATCTAATTTAACATTAAGTGAAATGGTAGATGATATATTAAATACTGAAAATAGTTTCTTTGATTCTTATATCAAAAAAGAAATGAATAAATTCCATCGATCAATTATAACTGATGATAATGTTTTATAATAAGGAGATACATGATGAAAAAAGATAAAATATTTGATGATTTTAAAAAAAATATTGAAAAAATTTATAATACTGAAGAAATTGAAAAAATAACAAAAGCTTATGAATTTGCTAAGCAAAAACATGCTAATAAAATGCGAAAGACTAATGAAGAATATATTACTCATCCTGTGGCGGTTGCTGAAATTTTGCTTGATTTAAATGTAGATTATGTAACAATATGTGCTGCATTGCTTCACGAAACTATAAATCATGGAGCAACTACTTTTACTGAACTTGAAGAAACATTTGGGAAGGAAATAGCCAATATAGTTAATATTGTCAGTAAAATCAATAAATTAAAATTAAATGATGATAGAGAAAGTTCTAGTATATATTTAAGAAAAATAGTGGTCGGTTTATCAGAAGATGTTAGAGTTTTATTTATAAAATTAGCTGATAGGCTTCATAATATGCGAACTATTTGGGCTTTATCTCCAAATGAACAAAAACAAAAAGCAAATGAAACAATGAATGTTTTAATTCCTATTGCTCATCGTCTTGGTATTCATAGTATTAAAGTAGAATTAGAGGATTTATGTTTAAAATATTTAAAACCAGATGTTTATGAAGAAATTAAAGAAGAATTAGCCTCATCGGAAGAAGAACTAAATGAAATACTGCAAAACATGAAAGAAAATATTTGCGAATTATTATTGGAAAACGATATTAAATTTGAAATAAAAGCAAGAGTAAAAAGCATATATAGTATTTATAATAAAATGCAAAATAATCATAAATTTAAAGATATATATGATATTTTAGCATTGCGTTTAATTTTAGAAAAAGAAAGTGATTGTTACTTAGCAGTTGGTCTTATTCATTCTAAATTTAGACCACTACCTAATCGATTTAAAGATTATATTTCCATGCCCAAAGAAAATATGTACCAATCAATACATACAACTGTCTTTGGTGTAGATGGATATATATTTGAAATTCAATTACGAACTCATGAAATGAATGAAATTGCCGAGCATGGTATTGCCTCTCACTGGTCTTATAAAGAACATGGAAGTGCTAAAATTCAAAGCATGATGGAACAAAAATTAGAAATTTTTAGAAATATAATTAATGAAAATTCTGATAACGATGATAAAGATTTAAATGAGACAATTAATCAAGAATTTTTAAGTAATTTAATTTATTGTTTTACACCTAAAGGTGATGTTGTAGAATTACCAGATAAATCATCACCAGTTGATTTTGCTTATCGAATTCATTCGGAAGTTGGTAACACAACAGTTGGAGCAATAGTTAATGATAAACAAGTTCCTCTAAATTATGAATTAAAAGATGGAGATATTATCAAAATTCAAACAAATAAGACAGCAACTCCTTCTTTAGAATGGTTAAACTTTATAAAAACATCACAAGCTAAAAATAAAATTAAAGCTTATTTTTCTAAACAAGAAAGAAATACCTATGAAGAAAAAGGTAAGAAATTATTAGAAAAAGAATTGCGCAAACAAAAGAAATCATTTAATGAATTTAATGTAGAAAGCAATATTAATAAAATATTAAATATATTAAAACTAAAAGATATTAATGAAGTGTACTTTAGTATAGGTTCTTTTCGTTATACAGCCTCTTATATTATTTCTTTAACTGATGAAAAGAGCAACAAGAAAGACATTTTAATTGATAAAATGATTAGTCATCCTAAAGAATCTAAAATTAATCACAACAGTGATATATTAGTAGAGGGAATAGATGATATTAAAGTTAATTTAGCTAAATGTTGTATGCCGATAAAAGGTGATGATATTATTGGTTTTGTAACTAAAGGATCAGGTATTTCTGTTCACAAAAAAGATTGTATTAATATTAAAGAAATTAAAGATAGATTGATAAATGTTTCTTGGAATGATAGTAATGAAAATGATTATCTAACCAAAATATCTATTAATACAAATTCATTAAAAGATATTCTATTTGATATTATTAAAGTATTTTCATTATTAAAAATTAATGTCGTATCATTTGAAAAATATAAGATTGATAATTTTTATAATTACAAATTGCAAATTAAAATAAAAAATATTGATGAATATAAAACTATTTCCAAAGAACTATTAAAAATATCATCTATTAAACATATTGAAAGGACTTAAATATGCGAGCGTTAATTCAAAGAAGTAAGGAAAGTAGTGTATTAGTAAAAAATAAGATTGTTGCCAAAATAGATAAAGGAATGGTAATATTATTAGGAATTAATGTAGATGATAATGAAGAAGACATTGATTATATTGTCAAAAAAATTATTAATTTACGGATATTTGATGACGAAAATGGTATAATGAATGATAATATAATTAAGTTTGGTGGACAAATATTATTAGTATCGCAATTTACCTTACAAGCGGATACTAAAAAAGGCAATAGACCAAGCTATATAAAGGCCAAAAATAATAAACTCGCGGAAACTGATTATTTAAATGTTGCAAATAAATTAAAAAAATTTGTTGATGTTAAAACTGGTATTTTTGGGGAAGATATGAATGTTTTAATAAATAATGATGGACCAATAACTATACTTATTGATTCAAAAAATAAATAAAAGAAAGAAAGAGGGAATAATATGAAATTTTTAGTAATAGGGGAAAGTTTTTATGATATAAATATACCTATTGAAAAAGATTTAGAAAATAATTTAAATACAACTTTTTCAAAATATGAAAAAGTAGAAGGTGGTTTTCCTTTAACGGCAGCTAGAGTTTTAAGTAATTTAGGAAGTGAAGTTTCGGTAGCTAGTGTAGTAGGAAATGATACTTTTGGTAAAAACATTACTGTAACCTTAAAAAATGCTGATGTTAATATAGATAATCTTGAAATAGATTATGAAAATGATACACTTGTCAGGTATAATTTTATAAATATTAAAAATAAAACGAAAACTACATTTAAATTTGTACCAAAAGATCTTTTAATAAAAAAGCCTAAATACGCTATTACACCTAATGTTATTATTACCGATGCCACTGATTTGAATGCGACTAACATTGCTTTTAATCAATTTAATAGTGCCATAAGAGTATTAAATGCTTATGAAGTTAATGATAATATATTAAAATTAGCTAAAATTAGTCATTATATGATTGTATCTCAAGAATTTGCTGAAAAATTCAGTAATAGTACATTTAATTATAATGACAATAGTTCTTTTGTTAAAATTTATCAATTTTTAAAAGATTCTTTTAAAGCAAATGTTATTGTAACTTTAAAAAATGGTGGGGTATTATATAGTTTAGATAATCAAGTTAAAATTGCCCCAAATATTAAAGTTAATTCAGTTGATTTAACATCTGCTCATGATATTTTTGTCGCGGCATTTGCCTATTATGTTGGCTTTAATAAACCATTAGAGGAAACTATAAAATTAGCTAATATTATATCATCTTTATCTACAACAAAATTTGGAACTACTAATTCAGCTCCAACTAAAACGGAAATACAAGATTTCTTAAATCCCCCAAAACCACCACAAATAAATATAAATCAAAATGGAAGTGCAAAACCTAATGCAACTCAAAAGACGCAAGCAGAAACAAATAAATAAAAAAGATCCCTTTATTGATATATATCCTTCTTTAGATTTACATGGTGAAGTAACATCAATGATTTCTTTTATTATTAATGATTTTATTCAAGATAATATTAAACTTGGAAATAAGTGCATTGTAATTATTCATGGAATAGGAACTGGAAAAATAAAAAATAAAACTCATGAAATTTTAAAGAAAAATAAAAATGTAATAGAGTATCATGTAGATAATTATAATTTAGGTGTCACAATTGTAAAATTAAGTGTTGACAAATAAGAAATATTATGATATTATCAATGTACATAAGAAAATATTCTATGCGAATATTGACTTATTTCCTGAGATATGGTATAATTAATACATATTAAGGGATATATTGGGGGTTTTGATTATGAATAAAATAGGGTTTATTTTAGACTATGTAGACGAAAATAAATTTAGAAAGTTAGAAAAAGCATTAAAAAAATATAATAGACTTGCTTTTAAAAAACTTAATTTTAATTATTATCCAGAACTTAGAAATGGTAGCTTTTTAGGAGAACTTGTTTCTCAAAACAAAAAGAATTCTACTAAAACTTATGAATTAAAGTTACCTAGTGATCAAATGTTTACACAAATACATGGTGATGTTAAGTTAAAATATATAGTCTATGAAAAAGAACATATGGTATTATTAGATACTATTACACCAGAAGATATTTTAATTGAAGGACATAAAGCAGAGCTTACAACTTATAAAGGTGTTATGATATCTAAAGCTAATGCTTCAAAAGAAATGTTTAAAATTGATTTATTAAGTCAATTACAAGATAAGTAATCAGTATATCTGGTTATTTTTTTTATTTATTTTTAATAACATAAAAAAACAGTCATTTGACTGTTACTTTAAAATTGGTGACCCGTACGGGATTTGAACCCATGAATGCATGCGTGAAAGGCATGTGTGTTCAACCACTTCACCAACGGGCCATTTAAATGGTGGGCCTGGGGGGACTTGAACCTCCGACCTCACGCTTATCAGGCGTGCGCTCTAACCAGCTGAGCTACAAGCCCATTTAAGAAAGACCTATTTCATTTTATAACATAAATAGGAAATATGCAAGTATTTTTTTTATTTATTTTAATTTTAACTGTTTATTTTTATCATTATTATAATTTATTAGATCGTTATATAATTTATTAATTGCTGTAAAATATTTTTCGTCTATAGTATTATCTTTTTTTAATTCCTCAAAATACCTTTTTTCATTCCAATAAATTGTTACTGGAAAATCATTATTTTTATTAGAAAATATTAATATTTTAATTTTATCAGCAGTATAACATGTTATAAATTCAATTTTACCATGTTTATTTAAAGCAATAGAATCAGATTCATTAACTCTAATATTTTTTTTACCATCAAAAATATCTTTTAAATTTTCTTTATTATAATTTCCTTTGGCAATTTCTTTTTGGCATGTTTCTATTAAAGCAAGAGCCTGAATTATTCCTTCAAAGTATTTACGATATATTAATTCATTTTTTAAAAACAATTTCATAAACAACCTCTTTTATTAAAGTTTAATATATTATACATCTATTATTTTTAATTGCAATAAAAAGTCTATATTTATCATGTATAACTTTCAAAAGATATTAAAAAAGAATTAAATATTCGGTTATATATAGAAAAATAAGAAACATTTAAAAAAAATATGGAAATTATTAAACTATGATATAATATTAGTATAAGAAAGGAGTAGGTTGTATGAATATCTTTAAAAAAATCTTATTAAGTATAGTTGGTGGTCTTACATTATTTTTTATTCCATTAACCTTGTTACCTAATGTACCTATTATGTTAATTGTTTTTGTATTTGGTGCTATTATTACTTTTATATTTGCTGATAAAGAACTAAAAGCTATGAAAGATTATAATAATAATTTTTGGCTGTCTTTTTTAAGATTTATAATGGCAAGTGGTATGTCTGTAACAATTTTAGGAAGTAAAACAATTTTAAATGGTTTAATTGGACTTTTAGGTTTTATTGCAATATTACCAATAACATACAGATTTATTAAAAAACTATTTAACTTTAATGTACCAAAATGGCTACAAGTTATTTTACCAATAGCATTTATTTTACTTTATAGTTATGTTTAGGAGTGTGATATTATGGCTTTAATTAAATGTGCTAATTGTGGTAAAGAAATCAGTGATAAAGCAAGTAAATGCGTTCATTGTGGAACAACTGATTTTTTAAACAATAAAAAAACAATAAAAGAAGAAAAAAATGGTGTAGAAGAAGACAGCGAAAAAATAAAAGAATTGAAGAAAAAGTTAGAACAAACTAAAATTGAAAACTTAGAAAAAGAAATAGAAATTGAAAAGAAAAAAGCCCCAAAAGAAAAGAAAAACTATTTTATAATATTTATAAATATAATAAGATATATTGTTGCTATTATTTTCTCATTTGGTGCTCTTATTTGTTTAACAGGTGGAAAATTTTTATTTGGAATTAGTTATTTATTAATTGGAATACCTTTTTACCCATTTATCTATAAAAAAATATGGAAAGATAAAGATGTACCAACAAATATAAAAATAGTAACTCAAATAGTTGCTCCAATAATTGGCTTTTTAATAGCTATTATAATAAGTTTAGGTGGGGAATAATGGCTTTAATAAAATGTAGTGAATGTAAAAATAAAATCAGTGATAAAGCAACAATATGTCCTAAATGTGGGTGCCCTGTTGAAAAGAAATTATTTTGCAAAGAATGTGGCAAAGAAATAAACTTAAATGATGAGTATTGCAAAAATTGTGGTTTTCCAATATCTACCACTAAAAATGATACAAGTAAAAAATCCAAAAATAGTATAATAAATAATAAAAAACATAAAAAAATTGGTATTATAATTGGAATTATTTTAATAATTTTAATTATAATAATTGTCTTTAGTTTTAAAACAAAACCTAAAATTGATGAAACAGCAACAACTATAAGTCAATTATCCAGACTTGAGTTAATATATGGGGAAGATATAAATTTTAATGACATTATTTCTGGAGGAAATTGTATATCCGGTAGACAAACAATAACAATAAAAAGTGAAAAATATGGAATAGTTACTGCGGAATATTATTATTGCAAATTAAAAAATGATGTATATTTACATATATATAATTAAAAGTATATAAACAAACTTGCTTATATACTTTTTTATTTCCAAAAACACAAAAATTTTAAAAAAATAATTAAAATAAAAAACTAGCAACTATTATTTACTAGTCTTTAAAAATTCATTTGGTGTCCCCTTAGGGATTCGAACCCTAGACCCACTGATTAAGAGTCAGTTGCTCTACCAACTGAGCTAAGGAGACATCACAAAACGATTATAGCATTTTTTTTGAAAATTTACAAATTATTTTATAAATAACTTTAAGATTATGTTATAATTAAACTGAGGATGGAAGGAAGTTAAAATATGAAAAAAATATTATGTTTATTATTAATATTTTTATGCTTAACTGGTTGTGGTTTAAATAAAAAAGAAACTGAAAATAAATCTAGTCAAAAAAAATCTCAAACAAAAGAAATAACTAATCAAGAAGAAACAAAATATTTAGATGGAACATATTTTGCTAGCGGTAGTGGTATTACTGGCTATGATGATTATTTTACATTTAAAAAAGACAAAACTTTTTTCAAACAAACAAATTTCTGTTCAGGATACAAACATTTTGAAGGTACTTATGAGCTTACTACTTATAAAAACAAATCAGCTATAAAATTAGTAGTAAATGATCATGAGGATTTGCCTGTTTATCTTAAATATGAAGATGATATAATTTCCAACTTTAGAGATATTGATTATCCTGAGGAATATAATGAAATTCTGGATGTAATTATTTCATGTGGATATGAAGATTGGCAAAAAGGTGATCCATCATCAATTATTTATCATGACGAGATAGTTTTAAGTGTTGAGCCATATTAGTAATTAAAAATTAGAAAGGTTGATAATATGAATTTAGAAGGAAAAATTGCTGTAATAACTGGCGGGGCAATGGGAAATGGCAAAGGAGTTGCTGAAGTATTTGGAAACTTAAAGGCTAAAGTGTTTATTTTAGATGTTTCTAAAGAACTTAAAAATACTATTATTGAATTAAGAAAAAAAGGATATAATGTAACTGGTTATAATATTGATATAACAAATAAAGAATTAGTAGATAAATGTATAAAGGATATAATTAGCAAAAACAAAAGAATTGATATATTAGTAAATAATGCCGGAGTTGCTAAGTTAGTTCCTTTTGTAAAAATGAGTGATAAAATTAGAGATTTTCATTTCAATGTAAATATTGTTGGAACTTGGAATGTTACTAAAGCAGTTCTTCCTTATATGATAAAAAATAACTATGGTAAAATTATTAATTTATCTAGTGTAACGGGATTAATGGTTGCTGATCCTGGCGAAGTTGCTTATGCAACAACTAAAGCAGCTATAATTGGTTTTACTAAATCATTAGCGGTTGAAGTTGTAAAAAATAATATAACTGTAAATGCTATTTGTCCTGGATATATTAAAACTCCTATGGTAGACGGTATTGCTAAAGAAACTGATGCTAAAAATCCTAGCAATGTTATTAAAGGTATTGCGGATGCTATTCCTATGGGAAGACTTGGAACAATATATGAACTTGGTAATTTAGCCGCATTTTTAGCTAGTGATGCATCTTCATATATAACTGGAAGAGAATTTGTAATTGATGGTGGTTCAACATTACCAGAAACAATTAGTGTTGGTGTTAATTAATAAAATTTCATAGACTATAAAAGTCTTTTTTTATATAAATAAATTTGTAATATTTGCTTAATTATGGTAATATATTAAAAATTTTGAATAATTATTAAATAAAAAATGAAGGGATTTTATGAGCTTAATTGAAACTTTACCATATAAAAAAAATATATTATTAAGTAGTGATATTGGAACACAGGAATATAACCAACAAATTACTTTAGCAAAATCTATTTGTAATAGCGATTTAAATGATAGATATTATATAAGATTAAACATTATAAAAAATGGGCAAATTATTAATCAAGGTTATATATATTTTTATTTAAATAGTAATCTTAATGAAAGTAAATTTATTGGCATTGGAGTAAAAGAAGAATTTAGAAATAATGGCATTGCTTCATTATTAATTTCAAGCTGGATCAAATTTTGTTTAGATGAAGGATTTTATAATTTAAAAACAAATTTGAAACAAAAAAAGCCATTTATCTTATATCTTTTAAAAAAATATAATTTTGAATTAGCAGATATAGACAAATATGATATTTCAATTAAAACAATTTATATTTGTCAAAAAGAAGGCTGTTTTATTAAATACTTGATTTTTAAAGATCAACAAGAAGAAAAAAGATTTAGAAATAGTAATGTTATGAAATCAGATAATTATAAAATAATATCCTTTGACGATAATGTTAAAATTCTTGATAAAGTTATTTTATCAGAACCATATTTTTTACAAAATAATGAAAAAGCATATCAAAAATCATTGCAAATTTATAATAAACATAGAATATAGATAAATCCTAATTTTATCTTGACTAAATTAACTATTTTAGGTTAAAATAAGATTGTAATTTCTACTTAAGGAGTGACGCCCTTAAATAAAAAGTAGAACGCAGAAATGTGATAAAGTAAGATTAAGCCAAAAAGTAGGGTGGCACCGTGAAATTTTTTCGCCCCTACATATTTTTGGCTTTTTTAATTTTTAAGGAGGATAATTATGATAAGTAAACCAAAAGGTACAGTTGATTTTATCAAAACTGATTCAGAATATTATAAGTATATTTCCGATGTATTTGATGCTTATTGTGAAAAATATAATTATAAATATATTAGAACACCTATATTTGAATCTAGTGAATTGTTTCATAGAGGTGTAGGAGATTCATCGGATATTGTTCGTAAAGAAACATATGATTTTAAAGACCGAGGAGATAGAAATATTACTTTGCGTCCTGAGGGTACAGCAGGAGTTGTTAGAAGTTTTATTGAAAATAAAATGTATGCTGATGTAATTCAACCTGTAAAATTATATTATAATGGTACAATGTATCGTTATGAGCGCCCTCAAAATGGAAGACTTCGTGAATTTACCCAAATTGGTGTCGAAGTTTTTGGATCAAATGATCCATTAATTGATGCAGAAGTTATATCTCTTCCTATTAATATTTATAATTCTTTAGGTATAGAAAATACTATTGTTAAAATTAATTCTCTTGGAGATAATGAATCTCGTGAAAATTATAAAAAAGCCTTAAAAGAATATCTAAAACCACATCTAAACGATTTATGTAGTGACTGTAAAGAAAGATTTGAAAAAAATCCTTTGAGAATACTTGATTGTAAAGTAGATAAAGATGGAGATATATTAAAAAATGCTCCTAAAATATCAGAGTATTTAAGTAAAGAAAGTAAAGAACATTTAGAAAAAGTATTAGAATATTTAGATTTACTGGAAATAAATTATGAAATTGATGAAAATTTAGTAAGAGGCCTTGATTATTATACTGATACAGTTTTTGAAATTGAAGTTAACTCAAATGAATTAGGATCTTCAAAAGTAATTGGTGCTGGTGGAAGATATAATAATTTAGTAAATTCCTTAGGTGGTCCGGAAACTTCCGCAGTTGGATTTGCTTTAGGAGTTGATAGGATAATTTCTGTTTTAAAATTAAAAGAGATAAATATTCCTATTAGAAATGAAATAGATGCATATATAATGTATGTCAATGAAACAGAAAAAGAAAAAGCCATTTATTTAAATCAGATACTTAGACTAAATGGTTTTAGTTCGGAAATAAATTCTTTAAATAAAAATTTAAAAGCGCAATTTAAAGAAGCGGACAGATATAAAGCTAAATATTTAATTATTTTAAATTCTGAAGACTTTAAAAAAAGTTTAATTACCATTAAAGATAATGTTACAAAAGAAGAATTAAAAATCAAAGAATTAGATTTGGTAGAATATTTAGATACCCATATTTAGAAAGGAAAATGATAATGAAAAAATATAATAATGGAGATTTTAGATTAAAAGATGTTGGAAATAAAATAACTGTTTATGGTTGGGTTAATAAAAGACGCGACATGGGCGGTGTAATATTTATTGATTTACGCGATAGAAGTGGATTTTTACAAATTGTATTTAATCGTGAATATTTAAAGGATGACTTTTTAAAAGCTGAAAGTTTGCGTAATGAATTTTGTATTGAAGTAACTGGAATTTTACAAAAAAGAGATGAAGAAATGATTAATCCTAAAATTCCTACTGGTGAAGTAGAATTGATGGTAGAAAATTTAAATATTTTATCGGAAGCTGAACCAGTTCCATTTAATATTTATGAAGATAGTGATGTAAATGAAGCAGTTGGGCTTAAATATCGTTATTTAGAGCTTCGAAAAAACAAATTACAAAATACAATAATAACTCGTCACCAAATAACGGCTGCTGTTCGTGAATTTCTAAATAAAAAAGACTTTTTAGAAATTGAGACACCAATTTTATGTAAGTCAACACCAGAAGGAGCAAGAGATTACATTGTACCATCTAGAATTAGTCCCGGATCTTTTTACGCTCTTCCTCAAAGTCCTCAAATCTTTAAACAACTTTTAATGGTTTCAGGGTTTGAAAAATATTATCAAATAGCTAAATGCTTTAGAGATGAAGATTTGCGTGCTGATCGTCAACCAGAATTTACCCAAATTGATTTGGAAATGAGTTTTGCAAATGATGAAGATGTAATGAATTTAACTGAAGAAATGCTAAAATATGTAGTTAAAAAGGTTAAAAATATTGAACTTGATAAATTTCCAAGACTAACTTGGCATGAAGCTATGGATAAATATGGTTCCGATAAACCAGATACAAGATTTGAATTATATTTAAATGATATTACCGACATTTTAAAAGATTCATCTATGCGTGTTTTTTCCGAAAGCATAAAAGATGGAGGAATTGCCAAGTGTTTAATAGTTAAAAATAATGGTGATAAATATTCTCGAAGTGACATTGAACACATGATAGAATTTGTCAAAATTTACGGTGCAAAAGGAATGGCTTGGTTAAAATATGATAATGATCAATTTAATGGAGTTATCGCTAAAAATTTAGAAGATGAAAAATTATTGGCTATTAAAGAAAAATTTAATATTGATAATAACGATCTTATTTTAATAGTTGTTGCTAAGCCAAAAATCGTTTATTCTTCCTTAGGAGCTTTAAGATTAAAAATTGGTAATGAATTAAATTTAATTGCTAAAGATAAATATAATTTCTTATGGGTTACTGATTTTCCAATGTTTGAATATTCTGAAACTGATAAGAGATATAAAGCTATGCATCATCCATTTACGATGCCATCAAGTATTGAAGATTTAAAAGATAAAGAAAAATGTCTAAGTGTATCATATGATATAGTATTAAATGGTTATGAGCTTGGCGGTGGCTCTGTTCGTATTCATGATCCTAAAATGCAAAATATTGTTTTTGATGCTTTAGGTTTAACTAAAGAACAAATTAAAGAAAAATTTGGTTTCTTTACTGATGCCTTTAAATTTGGCGCTCCTCCGCATGCTGGACTTGCTATGGGTCTTGAAAGAGCTACTATGTTACTTACCGGCACTGATAATATTAAAGATGTAATTGCTTTTCCTAAAACTCAAACAGCAAGTGATTTAATGAGCGAGGCACCAAGTATAGTAAGTAAAGAACAACTAAATGAACTTAGCTTAAAGGTGGAGGTAAAAAAAGATGAGTAAATTTACAAAAGAAATGGTAGACGATTATGCTGATAAACTTCTAATTGGTCTTACTGAAGAAGAAAATAAAATGGTATTAGATGAATTTGAAATTATTGATAAAAATATAGATTTAGTCAATAAAATTCCTGGTATTGATAAAGTTGAACCAATGACTCATGCTCTTGATGATTTTGAATGCGAATTTCGAGAAGATGT
>CANRDL010000011.1 GCA_947629405.1 uncultured Bacilli bacterium | reverse complement strand
ATAGGAGAAGATTTTTATTATATATATACAAATGATGGAAAGAAGATAAATATTTGTGACTTAGCAAAAGAAGAAGCGAGAAAAAACGAGAAAGATGATCAAATAAAAGAGATAAGAGAAGGATTTAAATATATATTAAAAGAAAGTTTAAAAACTGAAAGTGAAATAATAGAAGCCGAATTAAGAGAAGACACATCATATATATTATATTTATGGTTTATAAAAAGTAAGGTAATAAAAAGTATAGGGAAAGAAAAACTAGAGATGTTAAAAGAAATCAAAAAAATAAGAGAAGAAAATAAAGAAAAAAGTAAACCAAAAATGTATCCGGTAAAATTTAAAGTAAATAAAGAATACTTACTAGAAAAAGAAGAAATAGTAAAAAAATTAGCTAAAAAATAAATAATTGTTTTCTGTGTATAACTAGTAAAAAAAAATATTGTATGATATACTTTACATGTGATAAAGTTTGTTTTAAAAGCCATCAAATGAATTAAAAAATAGATATATTTTTTATTAGTATTTTTAAATTTTATAATTATTGAGGTGATAATTATGAGTAAACTAACTGTGTTAAAAAAGAATCAAGTTGATAATTTAGATATATTTAAAAAATATGGAACTATGGCAGCAATATCAGATTTTGCAATTTGTACAGGTGGGTATGTATCAGATAAATATACAAATGAAGGAAATATTTTAAAAAATAGAACTGGATATTATTGGGTTAAAACTGAAGATGAATATAATGATGCCCGTGTTATTGATGAAGATGGCGTTATGTCTGAACCACGATTTTTGAAACAAAATATTGGATGTCGTCCGGTTTTGCCATTCTCAGAAATATCGAAAAATTCTTCAGGCATAGAATTAAATGGCGAAATAGAATATGGAGCATACCCTCAAAGTATAGCTATAAATCAAAAAGAATTAAAAAGATTATTTGAATATAATAAATTAAATGTTTCAAATTTACCAGGACCAATTATTGATCCTCGAAAATATAATGCTTATTCACATTGTAAAGAAGTTTTTAAACCAAAAAGATTAATTAGATATGAATATAACGGGGAAAGCTTCGTTAGAGTTGAAGTTAATTCTTGTTTTGAAGGTGACTATTTTAAACTTTCTGATGGAAATAAGTATAAAGACGGAGATTATGTTTGGATTAAATATGAGCCATTAAAATGGTTACATAGTGAGAAAGATATTCTGGCCATTTGCAAAAAAATAATATGTACGGGAAATTATTTAAATGAATTAAATTATGATAATTCGTCATTGTTAACTAATGTATATAATTACATGGATAAATATCTTATTATTGATTTAAGTTCAATTAATACCTATAAAAAATCAACGGAAGAAAAAATAATTAAAGAAATAGGTAAAGAAAAAGAAATACCAAATCCTTATAATTTTACTTTTGAAAAAGTTAGTGAAGAAGATATTATTAAAGGAGTAGTAGAAAGTGGCGTTGCTGTTTTTATACATGGTAAATCAGGTGATGGAAAAAGTGCAAGAGTAAGACAAATAGATCCTGATTGTGAAATTGTTTCAATAGGAACTTTAACTCCTGAATTATTAATTGGAATGGCTATAAAAAATAATGATGAAAAAAAAGTTGAATATATCGCTCCACCTTGGTATCAAAGATTAGTGGATAAATGTGAAAAAGAGCCTAATAAAATACATATATTATTTTTAGATGAACTTACAAATGCTTCATTAAATATGCAAAAATATGGATATAGTATAGCATTAGATCGTAAAGTTAACGATTTTTTTGAACTACCTAAAAATTGTAGGGTTGTTGCTGCTGGAAATGAAATAAACGATAGTAAAGCAGCCTTTGAAATAGCGGAACCTTTATTTAATCGTTTTGCACATGTTTATATAGATACAACAGTTGAATCATGGCTTAATTGGGCTGTAACTCCAGCAAAAGATTATAAAAGATTAACTTATGAAGAAGACGAAAATTTGCCTAAAATTCATCCTGCAATTTTAGCTTTTATTTCTTATAAAAGAGACAAAGCTTTACGCAGCGAATATAATGGGGAAACACCAAATGCTGATCCTAGAAAATGGGAAATGGCTTCTAAAATTTTATATAAAACTAAAAATCCAGAAATGTTAAGAGCGTTAGTTGGAGAAGCATTAACTAGCGATTTTGTAGATTTTTGTTGTAAAAAGATTATAACTATAGAAGATGTTATAAATAATAATTATGATAAATCTAATTTAGAAATGGATATTAGTGAAAAATATGCTACAGTTGTTGGGTTATCTTTCGTTGATGAAAAAAATGTTAAAATAATTAGAGACTTTGTTGCCAATTTAGACCCGGAATTTCTTGCTTTATTTGATACTTTATATTGTCATGATGATGAAAAAAGATTAGAAAAAATAGCGGAACTTAGAATGATAAAATCAAAGAAAGGAACAAGAAAGTGTTAAACAAAGATAAATTATCTTTAATCAGTGAATATTTAAAAGTTAAAGAAATTCCCATTTTAGTTGAAGGTTTATCCGAAAGTATTATAAAAGATGTTGGTACAATTATTAAAGCAGATATTGATCTTAATAATTTAAATGGCCATTTTAATAATCATACTTTTATGCCGCCAAGTTGGTATTTAAATGTAAAAAGAAGAGAAAATGATATTAGTAACTATTTAATTATTGAAAATATAACTGATATTTCAGTTAAAGAACAAATTAAATTTATGGATATAATAAAATATCATAAAATTGGAACTTTAGACTTGCCTAATAATTGTCAAGTTATTATTACATGTAAGAAAATTGACAAAAATTTAATAAATGAAGAAATTTATTCTTTAGTAGCACATATTAGGTGATGTATATGAATAATTTTGAAAAAGAAATAATAAATAGAATATTAGTAAAATATGAGGATTTTGGTAATATTATAGCCAATATAAAATTTATTCCTCATCAAGTAGGAAATGCTCCGTTATGCAATGATGGAAAAAGAATTTATTATAATCCAGAATTTTTATCCAATTTAAGTGAAGATGAACAAACTTTTTGTTTTGCACATGAAATAAGTCATATCGCATTAAATCATATAAAAAGAAGTAAAGGAAAAAATTATGAATTATTTAATATAGCAGCCGATGCAGTTATTAATGCTCAACTAAAAAAAGATGGATTACCACTTAGTCCAGATGATGTCGACATGCCAGATGCAAGCAACTATAGTGCTGAAGAAATTTATGATAAACTCATGAAAGAGAAAAGAGCAGAACAAAATCATCAAAAATTTAGCGGTAATTCTAATTCTAATAGTAAATCAAGTAATCAAAGTTCTTCACAATTTCATAAATCTAATAATTCAAATCATGATTCTAAAAATTCAGGTAATAATTCTAATGAGCAAAAAAATAAGCAATCCCAAAATTCCAATGCTCAAAATGGCAAGAAAAAATCAGAAAATAAATTTTCCAATAAACATGCTAATAACGCCCATAAAATTTGGAAAGATGCACTAAAACAAATGGGAAATGATATTAGTGAAACAGAAGAAAAAATAAATAAAGAAATAGAAAAATTTGGAAAAATGAAGGAAAAAGATGTTTTTGATAAAATGCGAGAAAAAAGGAAAAAACGTTTGGAAGAATTAAAAAAAACATTAAAAGAACAATTTTCAAAAGCAGGTAGTAAAACTAATAGCACTCCTTTTTATATAAATAATATAGATAAATTAAAACCCCTAGTTGATTGGACAAAATTATTAAAAGATGCTGTGAATATAGATATTGATTGGTCATTTAAAAATCCTACTTTAGAAGATGGAATAATTAGTCCTTATATTGAAGATGTTCCAGAGCCAGAAATAGAAATTTTACTTGATACAAGTAGCTCTATAAATGATATTTTATTAAGAAATTTTTTAATGGAATGTCTAAATATTTTAAAAAGTTCTAAAGTTAAAGTAGGATGTTTTGATACTGAATTTTATGGTTTTAATGATATTCGAAATAAAAACGATATTGAAAAAATGAAATTTGTTGGTCGAGGCGGTACTGATTTTAATGTAGCAATTAATGCTTTTTCTAATAGAGTAGAAAACAAAATTATTTTTACGGATGGACATGCTGATATGCCTACTAAAGTAATAAATGCAATTTGGATAGTTTTTGGAAATAAAAAAATTAATCCTCCTGGTGGTAAAGTGATTTATATAAATGAAGAACAATTAAATAAATTAGTTTATATTCCAAATTCATCAAAATCTAAGATTATGAAAAAATAATAAGATAAAGACTAACTTTATCTTTTTTTAAATACATGATATATTTAATATGGTGATAATATGATTCAGAATATACTTAGAAAGTATGATATTAGAGGAAAATATCCTATAGAAATTAATGAAGATGTTGCTTATCAAGTAGGACTTTCTTTTGGTAGTTTTTTAAAGGAAAAAGATTATAAAAATGTTGTAATTGGTAAAGATGTTAGGCTATCTTCTAATTCTCTTTATAAAAATGTTTTAAAAGGACTAAGTGATTCATCAATTGATGTAATAGAAATTAAAGAATGTACAACGCCAATGTGTGCTTATGCAACATTATTTTTTAAAACAGCTTCTTTAATGGTTACGGCATCACATAATCCAAAAGATGAAAATGGTTTTAAGTTTTTTATGAAAGATAATATTAGTTTATGTGGTGATGAGTTACAAACTTATTATGATTATTTAAATAAAGGTAAATTTTTAAAAGGTAAAGGTAAAATATCATATTATAATTTAGAAAAAGATTACATAAAGGAAATTCTTCATAATTTACATATTGAAAATAATAATTTAAAAGTAATTGTTGATCCAGGAAATGGCGCTACGGCTTTAATCGCTGATAAGGTATTTAGCAAATTAAATATTAATTATAAAATAATTTGTGGTACTCCTGATGGTAATTTCCCTAATCATCATCCAGATCCTTCCGTTGAAGAAAATTTAGAAATGTTAAAAAAAGAAGTAATAAAAGAAAAAGCAGATTTAGGTGTTTCCTATGATGGTGATGGTGATCGTATTGGTGTTGTTTTGAACAATGGAAAATATATTTCTGCTGATTTGCTTATGATAATTTTTGTTAAAAATATTTTAAGTGAACTATCTAAAAAAGATATTTTATTTGATGTAAAATGTTCACTTAATATGAAAAAGGAAATATTAAAGTTAGGTGGAAATCCGATTTTATATAAAACTGGAGCTTCTTTTGTTAAAAATAAAATAAATAAAGATAAAATTCTTTTTGGTGGAGAATATTCTGGTCATCTTGTCTTTAATGATAAATATTTAGGTATAGATGATGGAATATATTCATCCTTACGATTAATTGAAATATTAGCCAATAATAAAAAACCATTAACATATTATTTAGATGATATTATACCTTTTAAAAATACACCGGAAATAAAAATTGCTACTCCCGATAATATTAAATTTAAAGTAATTGATAAAATATGTGAATATTGCCAAAATAATAATATTAGTTTTATTGATATTGACGGCCTTAGAATAGAAGAAAATGATTATATGGTAAGTTTAAGAGCTTCCAATACTGGTCCAAATCTTACTTTAAGAATTGAGGCTTTAACTGAAAAACAACTTAACGAATTACAAGAAAAATATTTAAAACTTATTAATGATTATAAAAAGGAATTATTATAATGAAAAAAATTTCTATGTGTCTTTTAACCCTTTTATTATTATTTGTAACTGGTTGTAAAAATAATCAACAAGAAATTAACTGTGTTTTAAATAATAATACCAAATATCAAATATTTTCCCAAAATAATAAAGTAAATAAGGTAATATTAAGAAAACATTATGCTAATAATGATGAAGAATATATAGATAATCTAAATATAAGATTAAATGAAACATATAAATCTTTTGGCGAAAAATATGGTGGAGTAGTTTATAATATAAATAAAACTACTAAATATATTGATTTAGTAGTAAATTACGATTATTCTAAAATAAATATTTCAAAATTGGCTAAAGATAATTCATCATTTAAAAATATTATTGTCAACAATAAAATTGACTATACAAAATTAATAGATTCTTATGTAAAAATGGGAGCACAATGCAAATAAAAATCAGTTTTTTTAAACTGATTTATTTTTCTATATAATAGGCATAATATTCATCAAATGTTATATTTTCTTTATGAATAATTTCGGCAACTTTTTTGCCAACATATCGATAATGCCATGCTTCGTATGAATAACCAGTTATGTAAGTTTTATTTTTAGGATATCGTAGTATAAAGCCATATTTATAAGCATTTTTTATTAACCATTTAAATTCGTCAGTATTTTCAAATTCACTCATTGTAATATTATCGGTTAAAATATCTAGTGTTAATCCAGTTTGATGTTCTGAAAATCCTGGTCTTGCTGATACATTGTCAGCTTCTTCAGTTCCTTTTTGAACTTTATATCTTTCATATAAAATATCTTGAGATTTATAATCTCTGTATGATGAAGAAGCTATTAATTTAATACCTTTATTTTTAGCATCTTTGGCCATTTTTTCATAGGCTTCTTTTACATGTTCTCTTATAATGTTATCGTTGTAGGCATATTGTAATGATATCTTTTTTAAATCGTTTGGCTCATAATTTTCATCTAAATAATTAAATTTGTTTACTAATATTAAATCTTTTTTAGACATATCAGTTTTTTTAGTTTGTTTTTTATTATACCAATTGTAATTAGCTTTAGTATTAATTATTGCAATTACATCTTTATAACTTGTTTTAGGATTATCTTCTAAGTATTTTTCATATTTAGATAAGTTTTTTTTCATAAAATATTTTTGTTTTAAGATATTATATAATTGTTCATTTTTTCGCGAATTTTCTAGTTTTTTTATTCTTTTTTCATCTAATATTTTTATAAATAATTTTACTTCTTTTTCCGAATAACCTCTATTTAATAATTTATAAGTATCAGAATTGATATAAATAATATATTTAGTTAATTTAATACCACCAAAAATAACTATAAATACTACGATGAAAAGTATTAAAAAAATTTTAACATTTTTCTTTAATTTCATACGCTTACCTCAATTTTATTATAATAATAAATTATATTTTTTGCAATAAAATTAAATATGATATAATATAGGGGAAAGGAGTATGTATGTTTTTAGTTTTTTTAGTTATTATAATTATTATTTTAGTTTCTATCAAACAAGTTAATGAATATGAAAGGGGAATTAAATTTTGTTTAGGTAAGTTTACTAAAATATTAAATCCTGGATGGCACATAGTTTTTCCTATTTTTCAAAGTTGTAGAAAAGTTGATATAAGAGTAAAAACAGTTGATGTTCCCGAACAAGAAGCAATTACTAAAGATAATGTTTCAGTTAAAATTAATGCTGTTTTATATTATCATATCTTTGATGCTTCAAAATCGGTTTTGGCTGTTGAAAATTCTAATTTTGCTGTATCGCAACTTGCCCAAACTACTATGCGTAATGCAGTTGGTTCCGTAACTTTAGATGAATTATTATCTAATAGAGAAATGATTAGTGAACAAATTTGCAAAATAGTAGATAAAGCATCAGATGAATGGGGAATAAAAGTTGAAAATGTAGAACTTAAAGATGTTTCTTTACCTGAAGAAATGAAAAGAGTAATTGCTAAAGTTGCTGAAGCAGAAAGAGAAAAGGAAGCAGTAATTACTAAAGCAGCAGGTGAGGTTGAAGCTTCTCAAAACTTAGCAAAGGCTGCCAAAACTATGGCTGGAACACCTGGGGCTTTGCATTTAAGAACTTTATCAACAATAAATGATATATCTTCTGATCAATCTAATACAGTTATATTTGCTTTACCAGTAGAAATATTAGAAGCAATGAAAGGAAAAGCTTCCAAAAAATAATACTTCCAATAAAGGAAGTATTTTTTTATAAAAAAAAACAAACATAATGTTTGTTTAATTTTTAAATGGCGCCCGATGTAGGACTCGAACCTACGACCTAACGGTTAACAGCCGTGCGCTCTACCGACTGAGCTAATCGGGCATTGCTCATTAATTATATAATATATATTATAGCTTTGTCAAATATTTTTTAAAAGGAAGTAAATATTTACTTCCTTTTTCTTCCTCTTCTTTTTTTCTTAGTATTATTTTTCTCGTTTTCTTTTTTCTTAAAATTATCTAATGATTTAAAAATTTCACTACAATATCTGGCTATATCTTGTGGATCATTTCCATATACATATCTAGTATAATATTTATGACCTTCAAAATCTTTGGCAATATTTTTATAATACTGCATTATATATTCTTGTCCAGTTTTAAAAGCAGTACCTTTTGATTCAAAAACAGTATTTGTTTTAGTATTATCTCCTTGTTCAGTTATGTATATTACTGGTAATGTTTCATTGCTTTTTCTAATATAAATAGTTTGATTAAAAACCTCATTACCTTCAAATGTTTTGTTAGACATAACAATTTCTTCCTCAGAAGTTATTATAGCTTTTAATTCTTTATTTAAATTTTTATTATAGATAGTTATTTGTTTATTAGGTAGGATTTCTACATCAAGTTGATTTTTATCAAAATTAGAATTTATTTTTAAATCATATCCAATAACTTTTGTATTGTCATCGTCAATTTTGTTATTTTTTTCAATATCAAATGTAAAATCTTCACCTAATAAAGTAGGCAAATTGTTTTTAAGCATAACAGCAAGCGTAGTAAATAAAGTAGGATCTATATTTTTAAAACCTATTTTGACTAAAAAATATTGTATATTATTTATATTTTCCATTTTTATAATTTTTCCTTTCTTAATGTAATATATATTATACTTTATTTTTAAAAAAAGTAAATATTTTTTTATACAATAAATTATATACATTATCTTAATAAAAATTCATATTTTTAAATTAGTTTAATTATAATAATATTTTTTTAAATATTTAATTCCGTTTTCAGTTAAATGATTAATTACTTGATCGAAAAATTGGATAGTTTCTTTATCTTTTGGTGCTAAAAAATCATCTGTCCAATTATGGGTATATGGATCAGTATCATAATTATATGGGTACTTATTTATATCTACTATTCCCGAAATGTCATAAGCTATATCATTATATACAAATACACAATGTTCATCATTAGCTTGAATATAGCCATCATTAATAATATTTTTTAAAATTTTAGCAAAATAAAGACATTTTCCTTCTTTAAAATCTAAACGAGGATATCGTTTATAATCATTCATATAAAGTTTATTTAAATAATAAATTAAATTTAAAATTATTTCACTATTCATAAATTTATTCCCCTGCAAATAAATTATATAATATAAGAAATAAAAATAAAAGAATTATTTATATTTTGTAAAATATTTTACAAATATATAAATTGTTTTACAAAAATTATACATTTCATGGTATATTTTTATTAGAGAGGAAACTGGATATGAAAAATTTAACAATTGACGATATATTAAAATGTACTAAAGGTACATTAATTTGTGGAAATAAAAATCTAGAAATAATTAATTATTCTAAAGATACAAGAACTATTAAAAATGGTGATTTGTACATTGCTATTAAAGGTAAAAATTTTGATGGTAATAAATTTTATGAAGATGCTTTTAAAAAAGGAGCAAAAGCAGCAATTATTGATGATGAAAATTGTATAAAAACAAAAGAGAATACTATAATTTTAGTTGAAGATTCAGTAAAAGCTTTGCAGGATATTGCGGCATATAAAAGAAGTTTATATAATATTCCCGTAATAGCTATAACTGGCAGTGTCGGAAAAACAAGTACAAAAGATATTATTACTAATGTTGTTTCTCAAAAGTATAAGGTTTTAAATACAGAAGGTAATCAAAATAATGGTATTGGGCTACCTTTTACAATTTTAAAACTGCAAGATGAAGAAGTACTAGTACTAGAATTAGGTATGAATTCTCTTGGCGAAATATCTTTACTTTCTAATATTGCCAAACCCACGATTGGCGTTATTACTAATATAGGAACAGCTCATATTGGCAAATTAGGATCTCGTGAAAATATTTTAAAAGCTAAATTAGAAATAATTGATGGAATGAAAGAAAATAGCATTTTAATTATCAATAATGATAATGATATGTTAAATAATTTAAAAATAAATAATCAAAAAATAATTACTGTGGGTATAAACAATAAAAGTGACTATATGGCTCAAAATATTGAAAGATACAATAATTCTTCAACTTATAAGTTAAATAATAATAAAGTTGAGATTTTAATACCGGGAGATGCTTTTGTTTATAACAGTTTATTAGCCTATGCAGTTGGAAAAACTTTAAATATAGAAGATAATAAAATAATTGCTGGAATAAAAACTTTTCATCTTGCTAAAAATAGATTAGAAGTTATAAAAACAGCCAAGCAAATAAACATTATAAATGATGCTTATAATGCTAATTTAGAATCAATGCAAGAGGCTTTAAATTTTTTAAAAGTGCAAGATGGCAAACGAAAAATAGCCGTTCTTGGTGATATTTTAGAATTAGGAGAATTTTCTAAAAAAATTCATCATGATGTAGGTTGTATAGTAGGTAAATTAAAAATTGATAAACTAATTTGTATTGGTGATTATTCTAAATACATAGCTTTCAGTGCTGTTGATGAAGGCATGAGGGAAGAAGATATAAGCTATTTTCCAAATATTAATGAGGCATATTCCTATTTAATTTCTAATTTACAAAAAGATGATACTGTCTTATTTAAAGCATCAAATGGAATGAAATTAATCGACCTTGTTAATATGATTAAAGAATATTTTAATAAGTTATAATTGCTAAAATGGAAAAAAAATAATATACTAAATTTAGGAAAGTGATAATATGGAACAAGAAAAAGTAAGCATGTTAAAAAATTATGGTCAAGAATATACTGCTACAGAATATATTACTGATCCTTCTATTGCTCGAGATGAAGAAATAAAACAAATGATTTTAATATTATTAACACCAGAAAAAAGTGCTTTACTTGTTGGTAAAGCTGGTGTTGGTAAAACTGCATTAGTGGAAGGATTAGCATATCGAATCCAAAAAGGTTTAGTTCCTGATGCCTTAAAAGGGTGGAGAATTATTAGAATAAATATAACTGCTTTACTTGGTGAAACAGTTTCAGAAGGCCAAGTAGAAAATCGTTTACAATTATTAATTGAAGAATTAAAAAAAGAAACAAATGTTATATTGTTTATAGATGAAGTTCATCTTTTAATTAATAAAGATGCTAATAATAGTATGGATTTTGCTAATATGTTAAAACCAGGACTTGACCGTGGAACTATTAAAATGATTGGTGCCACAACTAATGAAGAATATGAAACTTATATCTTAAGAGATAGGGCATTTTTAAGAAGATTTATAAAAGTAGATATTCCGGAATCTAATCAAGAAGATACTGTAAAAATAGTAATGGGTACTATGCCAAAAATTGAAAAGAAAACAGGTGTTAAGTTTGGCTATACTGATTTTGTCAAACAGAAGATAGTAGAATTTGTTGTTCAAATGACTGATGAATATAAAAGAATTTATGAGATTTCTTCAAGATATCCTGATATTTGTCTTGCTATTATGCAAAGTGCTTATTCTAATACATTATTTGAAAATCGAAAATCAGTATTAATCCATGATGTATTAAAGGCTATTGAAAATTGTAAAAGTGTATATGAAGATGTCAAAGTAAAAGAAATAGCTAAATTTAAAGAAGAATTTAAAGATTTACTTGATGAAGAAGATAAAAACTCTGATGAAGTTATTGAAACCTTATAAAATTAAAAAATCATCTATAGTATTTAAAACATAATATAATATCCATAGGAGGTATTAGGTTCATCTAAAAAATAAAGTAACAAAATTGTTACTTTTTTTATTGATTAATGTCAAAAAAATTTTGCCAAGGATCTTTATTTTTTATTTTTTTTAACGCTTCTTTTATAGTAATGCCATTTGGTTTTACAGAATCTAATTCTTTCCAGGAAATAGGCATAGATACATATGCTTTTTCTCTTAGTCTTACTGAATAGGGCGCGACACTAGTTGAACTTTTAGTATTTCTAAGCCAATCAATAAAAATTTTTCCTTTTCTTTTTTCTTTACGAATATTACTGGTATACTTATCAGGCCATCTTGTTTCCATTAATTTAGCAATATTTTGAGCAACTTTACTAAATTCTTTCCATGTTTTAATCGAGTTTAGTGGTACGACAACATGATATCCTTTGCCGCCACTAGTTTTTAAGAAAGATGTTAAGGAAAATTCATCTAATATACTTTTTAAATCTTTAACACCTTGACGAACTTTTTTTAAATTCATATTTTCATCAGGATCTAAATCAAAAACCATAATATTAGGATGATTTAAATTATCAACATTACATCCCCAGGTATGGAATTCATAACTATTCATTTGCACTTCAGAAATTAAACCACATATATCAGTTATATAATAATAATCATCATCTTTGGAAGATTTATTTTTAATTTTTATCATTTTAAGGTTTTGATTAATATTTTCAAAATGTTTTTTAAAAAATTTTTCTCCCTTAAAACCATCTGGACATCTAATTGTACTTATAATTCTTTTTTCTAAAAATGGAAGCATTCTTTTAGCTACTTTTTTATAATAATTTACTAAGTCAAGTTTTGTAACTTTAGGGTTTTTAAAAATAATTTTGTCAGGATTAGATATTTTAATATTCTTAAGACAATTATCTTCTTTCTTATTTCCATTTTCTATTTCTTTCATTGTTTTTCCAGTCTTTATACTAGTTTTAAATTTATTTATATCATTAAATCCTTTAATAGAATCTTTTTCTTTGATTAAAAGCCAATTATCATCTTTAAAGTGAATTAATGTCCATTTTCCTTTTAATCTTTTACCATATAAATTAAATTTTAAAGCATTTTCTTTTGATTCATATAAAGGTTCCCAATAACCTTCATCAAATATCATTACTGTTCCGCCACCATATTCTCCTTTAGGTATTACTCCTTCAAAATTACGATATTCTAGAGGATGATCTTCAACTTGAATAGCTAATCTTTTATCTTGGGGATTATAAGAAGGACCTTTAGGAACAGCCCAACTTTTCAAAGTACCATTCCATTCCAATCGAAAATCATAATGATCTTTACGAGCTAAATGATGTTGAACAACAAACCTTAATTTTTTTTTCGATTTTTCTTTTTTGCCAATTGGTTCAGAAGTTTTATTAAAATTTCTCTTTTGATTATATTTTTTTAAATTATTCATATTATTTCCTCAATATTATTTTGCCAGATATTGATTTGATTTATACAATTATCAATATAAAAAAACTTAATTAAATAACTTAATTAAATAACTTAATTAAGTCTTTTATTATTTTCTTTCTAATTGATAATAATCTATCAATGCTTTACAAATTGCTTTAGCAATATCTTTTCGTTTGGAAACTAGCCATTTAGCATCTTCTAAATTATCGTGATAGGCAACTTCTAAATTGATACCAAATGTAAAGTAAGCAGGATTTGCTTCAGCTAAAAATCCATTGGCATATTTTATACCATGATTAGTTAAAGGATCATTATTAGCGGGATAAATAGAGTATACTTCATCATAAATTTTTTTAGCAAGTGAATAGGTGCTGCTGTATGAGTCATGTATCCAATTTTCCACACCTTTTTTCCAGTGACCATAAGAGCCATTAGAATGAATTGCTAAATGTAAATCTATACATTCTTCATGATTAATCTTAGTCCAATCTTCAATAAATGTTTCATACGAATTTCGATATAATATAACATCATATTTTTTTAAAATATTTTCTATTTCATCACATAATTTATTCATCTCTTGCATTTCACTAGTGTATCCACTTCCCTTAATACCTAAATTATATTTTTGACGAGAAGGGCTTAAAAAAATACGAATTTTACGATTTTTTAAATAAAAAGGAAATTCTGCTACATATGAATTTTTATAACCATTTTTAGAGGCAACTGCTTTTAATAAACAATCTTTTTTAATAATTAAATCTTTTTTAAATAATTTGGAATTTTTATCTGGTATACTTCCATCTAAAGTATAAAAAATTTTAGCATTATCAGTATTAGTTTTAAGACTGATTTTTGTTCCTTTTTTTATATTATTTGAACAGTAATCTATATATATAGGTTCAACATATTTTATAAATTCTTTATTCTTTTTTTTGATAATATATAAAAAATCTGTTCCAATAAAAGTTATTTTATATTTTATTTCTTCTTTATTTTCATTTTGAAAATAATAATAATTATCATCTTGTTTTATAAATTTTAAATCAATTTTTTCAACATTTAATTTTCTTAATAAATCATATGTAAATAATTCATCTTTAATTTTTCCAGTATTCATGTTTTTTAAAGTTATTTTTACTATTTCCTTTTTAATTTCCATATTTTTTACTAAAAAATAAGTATTAAATATTTTAACAAAATCTCCATATTTTAAATTATTAATAAATTTTTGTTCTTGTAAATATTCCATATTAACTCCTTTAATTTAAAATATAAATAAAATTATTTTATTCAAAATTTTGTACATTATTAACAGTAACTACAATAGCTCCCTTAGGTTTTGTAGCTCCGAAAGGGGTAACATCATTATTACTAAAAAATGTATTTTTACAGAAATCATAGTATTTTCCATCAGCAAAAAATTTTGCATTACCAAATATTCGTAATCCTTTATAATTTTTATCAAAAATTGTTAAAACTACATTAGGATTATATTGAATATTTTCTTGAGTGTTTACCATCTCATTAACAGAAATTATTATTTTATTTTCTTCAATTACTCTAACATCGGAAGCAACTGAGAGATTAGGATTATTATTTTTATTGACTGTGGCAATATGCATTGGTTTGTCATTAATTAAATCTTTATAATTAAATAAATTCATATTTATTCTTCTTTCTATTATTATTCTACATTTTTATGCTTACTTATGATAACATAAATTTTATTATCAACCATAATTGGATCTCCAAAAGGTCTACAACTTGGTTTATTTCCATTTATAGTAGATACAAAATTTACCTATATATTTTCTTTTAAAAATTTAAATGTTTCGTTCATAATTTATCTCCTGTTTTAAATCTCTATTGTTTCTTCAATATCTAAAACTTTATAATTGATATTGAATTTATCAAAATTTTTCTTCATGTATTCTATATCTGTTGGATATTTATCATTATCCATATGAATTGGTAATACTAATTTTGCTCCTAATTCTTGTGAAAATAGGGAAGCTTCAAATGCTGACATAGTTAATCCATAACCTGTTACTGGAAGGGCAACAACATCAACTTTATAATCGTTATTAAAGCAAATTGTATCACTTGTAGTATATAATCTACATTTACCATCATCTATTATATATCCAACATTTTCAAAGACTTGTCCGCCATTTTTCAATAAAGGATTATATCCATGAATTGCTTTAACCACTTCAATTTTTACATTATCAAAATCCAAAGTATCATTTTCTTTTACAATATTGAATTTAATTTCAGGATAAGTATCTTGTACTTCTTGAGTAGAATAAATAGGTATGTTAATATCTTTTAATACATCACTTTTGATATGATCACCATGTTTATGTGTTATAAGAATTAAATCAGCTTTTTTCCATTCATCTAAAAATTTATCTTGATATTTTAATCCTCCTGCATCAATTAAAATTTTTTTATTATTTGTTTCAACCATTAGACAAGATTGAGGATATTTTGTTACTTTCATTTTTTCCACCTTTCATAATAATTTTATCATATTTTCGATATATTTTAACTACTTATCTAAAATAAAGTATATTTTTTAATTGATAATTTTTATTATAATTAAATGAGATTATATAAAATTTTTTTGAAATATGATATAATAATTACATAAATTTATTATTTGGAAGGTTTATATGAATAAAAATTATGTAGTAATTATGTTATTTAATAAAAGCGGCGATAAAGTATTGTTAGTCAAAAGAAACAGACAACCATATAAAAATTGTTGGAATGGCATCGGTGGAAAAATAAAAGAAAATGAAACATGTTTTGATGCTGCCAAAAGAGAAAGTATAGAAGAAGCAAATATTGTTATAACAAATCCAAAATTATTAGTAACATGTATATATCCTGAATCCAATACAATAAATAGTAATACTATATTAAATGTCATGTATGATTTTGTTGATGAGGTAAATGTCCTTGATAATGAAGAGGGACATTATGAATGGAAAGATATTAATTTTGTTATGAATATTGATAATAAAGAAATTGCTGGATTTTCAAATTTAAATCAGTTTGTAAAAGAAATATTAGATTTAGAAAATATAAAAAAATTTTATGATTAGGGGGATTTAATTTGAATAGAAATTTAACAATAGTTATAGATGGGCAAGCAGGAAGTTGTGGAAAAGGTAAAATTTGTGGTTATTTAGCAAAACATGATTATTTTGCACTTTCTACAAATAACTGGTCTAGTAATGCTGGTCATACTTATGTAGATGATAATGGAGATAAAGTTGTTGTTAGTCACTTACCTATGGCAATATTAAATCCAAAATGTAAATTAGTATTAAATGCTGGTTGTATTATTACTCCAGAAATTTTATTTAATGAAATAAGAAAATATAAAAACTTAATTGGAAATAGAAAAATATATATTCATCCAAGAGCTATGATTATTTTAGAAAAACATCGTGAGGAAGAAAAAAGAATAATAAAAAGTGGATCAACTTTTAAGGGATGCGGTTCTGCTCAAGCAGAAAAAATTATGAGAAATCCTAATGTTATTTTAGCAAAAGATTATTTTTTAGAACTTCCCGAAGATTTAAAAAATATTATTGAAATAACAGATACAGCAAAGATGATAAATCAATGCAATGATAATATTTTAATTGAAGGTGCTCAAGGTCAAGATTTAGATATAAATTATGGACTTGATTATCCTAATGTTACCAGTAGAATGTGCAGTGCAAGTCAACTAATTGCCGATGCCGGTTGTAGTCCTTTTAAAGTAAAAGATATCTTTATGGTAATAAGACCATATCCTATTAGAATAAGTAATAAAACAGATATAGGTGAAGATATTTACAGTGGAGATTATGATGGAAGTAAAGAAATTACTTGGAATGAAGTAAAAAATAGATGTGGTAGTGACATTGATTTAAAAGAATATACAACTGTAACTAAAAAAACAAGACGCGTTTTTGAAATGAATTGGAATAGATTAAAATATAATGTAATGATAAATAAACCTACACAAATTGTTTTAAATTTTGCTCAGTATATTGATTGGAAAGCATATAGATGTAATAATTATGATGAGTTACCAAATAAAGTAAAAGATTTTATCAAAAAAGTGGAAGATATAACTAATACACCTGTTACAATAATTGGAACTGGAGAAAGAGATTGTGATATCATAGATTTAAGAAAATAAATTTTGCTATATAAAATAAAAACTTACGAACTTTAATTAGTTCGTAAGTTATTTTTAAATGGGGCGAAATGTGGGAATCGAACCCACGCATAACAGAGCCACAATCTGCCGTGTTAACCACTTCACCAATTCCGCCATAAGACATTTATTATATTATCAATAAATAGTAAAAAAATCAATATAAACTTTCATATACTTTAGTATGAAAGGAGAGAAAACAATGAAATATAAAAAATTTATTTTGCTATCAATTCCCATTCTTTTTGTTATTGGTAGTTTATTTCATATGATTTATGAATGGAGTGGTGAAAATCTTTTAATTGGTTTTATAGCCCCAATAAATGAAAGTATATGGGAACATACTAAATTAGTTTTAATTCCCACATTTGTTTATTATTTAGTAGTATATATCCTAAAAAAGAATGATTTAAATAAAAATAAATGGTTTACTTCTTGTTTGTTAGCCATTGTAAGTTCAATTATAGCAATTCCTTTTATTTTTTATTTTTACACTGGTGCCTTTGGAGTTGAAAGTTTAATTTTTGATATTATAATCTTATTAATTGCGATAACGATTGGTAGTTTACTAGCTATTCATTTTTATAAATATGCTAAAAAGTCACTTCCAGCAATAGTTTCGATATTAGTAATAATTTTAATAATTGTTATATACATAATATTTACATTAAATCCACCTAATTTACCAATATTTACTGTCTAGTTATGTTAAAATATAATTATAAACAATAATTTAAATAACGGAGGAAACTATGGATAGAAAAACTGTAGTAATTACGGGAGCAGGTAGAGGACTTGGAAAAGCAATTGCTTACATTTTTGCCAAAAATAATTATAATGTAGTAATTAATTATAATAAATCTGAAAAAGAAGCTCAAAAATTAAAAAATGAATTAGAAAAAAATTTTAATATTTCTTGTCTTACAGTAAAATGTGATGTTACAAAAGAAAATGAAGTTAAAGACATGGTAGATAAAATAATTTTAAAATTCCCAAAAATTGATTGTCTTGTAAATAATGCGGGGATTGCCATGGATAATTTTATCGAAAATAAAAGCTTAGATGAATTTAAAAAAGTGTTAGATGTAAATCTACTGGGGCCTTTTTTAACTATTAAATATATAGGAAAAATAATGTATAAAAATAAAAAAGGTTCCATTATAAATATTGCATCTAATAATGGTCTTGATGAGTGTTATCCAAGCTCTTTAGACTACGATGCTTCAAAGGCCGCTTTAATAAATATGACAAAAAATTTAGCTAAATATTATGTGCCTTATGTAAGAGTAAATGCTGTTGCACCTGGTTGGATAGATACTAATATGTGTCAAAATGACGAAGTTGATGTAGAAAAAATTGCTCTAAAAAGAATTGGAAAACCAGAAGAAATAGCTGAAGTAGTTTATTTCTTAGCTAGTGATAAAGCAAGTTATGTAAATGGTGAAATAATAAGAGTTGATGGAGGCATACTATGAAAGATATTTCTCTAGAATTAATTAATGATATTGAAAAAAGAGTAGAAATTGAATTTAAAAAAATAAATAAAATAGAAGAAGAAAATAGTAAAAAAGTTTTAAATGCTTTTATTAAAAATAAAGTTTCTACTAATCATTTTTCAATTACCACTGGTTATGGCTACAATGATGAAGGTAGAGAAAAATTAGAAAAAGTTTATAGTGATATTTTTAAAACCGAAGATGCTCTAGTTAGAAATCAATTTATTTCCGGAACTCATGCTTTGTCAGTTTGTTTATTTGCTATTTTAAGACCAGATGATTTAATGCTTTCAATAACTGGTAAACCATATGATACCTTAGATGAAGTAATTGGTTTAAAAGAAAATCCAAGTTCATTAAAGTCATTTAATATCAAATATGATCAAATAGATTTAATAAATGATGATTTTGATTATGATAAAATTGCTGATTATTTAAAAAAGAATAAAGTAAAATTAATTGAAATTCAAAGATCTAAAGGTTATTCAACAAGAAAAAGTATCAGTATTAACAAAATCGAAAAAGTAATAAAGATAATAAAAGATATTGCCCCAGAAACAATTATTATGGTAGATAATTGTTATTGTGAGTTTGTATCATTAAAAGAGCCAAGTGAAGTAGGAGCCGATTTGACAGTTGGGTCTCTTATTAAAAACTTAGGAGGGGGAATAACTCCTAATGGTGCTTATATAGTTGGTAGAAAAGATTTAATAAATTTGTGTGCTGAGAGATTAAATGTGGCAGGAGAAGCTAAAGATGTTGGGCCAACTTTAGGGGCAAATAAAGGATTATTTCAAGGTTTATTTTTTGCTCCTTTAGTTGTATCAAACAGTTTAAAAACAGCGATATTTGCAAGTTGTTTATTAGAAGAAATAGGTTATAATGTTGAACCTAAATATAATGATGAACGAGTAGATATAGTACAAAATATTATTTTTAATGATGAAAATAAACTAATTAAATTTGTTCAAGGAATTCAAAGTGCATCACCAATTGATTCATCTTTTTTACCAATTCCTGATGATATGCCAGGTTATGATGATAAAGTAATCATGGCATCTGGATCATTTGTCCAAGGTTCATCTATTGAATTATCTTGCGATGGACCAATTCGTCCTCCTTACATAGCTTATATGCAAGGCTCAATTTCTTATTATTATGGAAAATATGCAGTTATTAATGCTGTAAATAAATTAATAAAATAAATAAGGAGAGAATATATATGAAAATATTAGTAACAGGTGGGGCTGGATATATTGGAAGTCACACTACCGTAGAATTATTAAATAATAATTATGAAGTTGTAATTTTAGATAATTTTTCTAATAGTAGGAAAGAAGTATTAGAAAATATTAAAAAAATAACAGCTAAAGATTTTAAATTTTATGAAGGAGATATGATTGATAAAAAATTACTTAGAAAAATATTTTCTGAAAATCAAATTGATGCCGTCATTGATTTTGCTGCTTTTAAAGCCGTGGGAGAAAGTGTAGAAAAACCGATTGAATATTATACTAATAATGTTTCAACTGTTTTAAGTCTTTTATCAGTTATGAAAGAATTTAATTGTAAAAAACTCGTATTTTCTTCTAGTGCAACCGTGTATGGAAATCCTGAAGTTATACCGATAACAGAGGAATGTAAAACGGGAAATACGACTAATCCTTATGGGACATCAAAATTATTTGTAGAACAAATTCTTAAAGATGTATATACATCTGATAATGATTTTGGTATTTCTATTTTAAGATATTTTAATCCTATTGGGGCTCATGAAAGTGGATTAATTGGGGAGGTACCTACGGGAATTCCTGCCAATATTATGCCTTATATTTCTAAAGTTGCAACTAAAGAATTAGAAATATTAAGTGTATTTGGTGATGATTATGATACCAAAGATGGTACGGGCGTAAGAGATTACATCCATGTTGTAGATCTCGCTATTGGACATATAAAAGCGTTAGAAAAACTTAATAAAGAAAATAAAGGATTATTTATTTATAATTTAGGAACTGGTGTTGGTTATTCAGTATTTGACCTTATAAAAACTTTTGAAAAAGTCAATAATGTTAAAATTAACTATAAGGTAGTTGAAAGAAGAAAAGGAGATATTGCTACTTGCTATTCTGATCCCCAAAAAGCCCAAAAAGAACTTGGTTTTACTGCTAAAAGAAATTTAGAAGATATGTGTAAATCAGCTTGGAATTTTGAGAAAAAATATCATGACGAACATAAATAAATATTTACTAAAAAAAAGTGGTAAATTATTACTTTCTGACTATCAAATAGAAATTTTAAAAAAATATAATATTGATTTTCAAAGTTGTAAAAATTTAAGAGAAGTAATTATGTTAATTGATTTATTTATAAATAATAATCTAGATTTAGAAAATGAAGAAATTGAAGAGTTAGATCAACTAGCAATGGACTTAAATGAACGAAATTATTATTTGAATAATAAAGCATAAAGATAATAAAAATTGAATTTTTTTGTAAAATATATTATAATCAATACGTCGTCTTTATTTGGAGGGACATAAATGAAAAAATGTATAATTATTTGTAATCCTCAAAGTGGGACAAATAATAAAGAAAAATTAATGGAAAGATTTATCAATATTTTAGCTATAAATAATTATGAAACAGAAGTTAAATATACTAAAAAACAAGGCGATGCCACTAAAATAACAAAACATATTAAAGAATGTGATTTAGTTATAGTTGCTGGTGGCGATGGAACATTAAATGAAGTTCTAAATGGTAATCTTCAAAGAAAGAAAAAACTACTTATTGCTAATTTACCTTTAGGTACTTCAAATGATGTAGGCAAAATGTATGGTTATACAAATAATTATGTAAAAGATTTAGAGATGCTATTAAATGGTGAAATTAAAAATATTGATACTTGTCTTATAAATAATAGAGGTTTTGTTTATGTTGCTGCTTTTGGAAATTATGTCGATGTTGCTTATAGCACACCGCGAAAATTAAAGAAAAAAGTAGGGAAGATAGCTTATTTTATTCATGGATTTAAAAGAGCTAAAGAAACTTTAAAAACCTATAAGTTAACTTATACAGTTGATAATAAAACAGTAAGTGGCGATTATTCATTTATATTTATATCCAATAGTAGTCGAATAGGAGGAGTAAATAATATTTATCCTGATGTAAAACTTGATGATAATAAATTTGAAGTAGCGTTTTGTAATTTAAAAAAGAAAACAGATATTATAAATGCCTTATTTAAAGTAGTTACTTCAAATAAGACTAAAGAGATTAAAGGAATTGAATATTATCGAACTGATAAACTTTCAATTAAGTTTTATGAAAGACCAAATGAGTCATGGTGTTTAGATGGCGAAGAATTTAAAGAAACAAAAACAGATATTAATTTTTCAATAAGCAAGGATATTAATATGTTAGTACCTTCTAGAAAAGTTGATAAGTTATTTATAGATTAAAGTAGAGTGGTTTTAAATGGATATTAAAGTAATTATATTTGCCTTTTTTATATATAGTTTTATCGGGTGGCTAATTGAAGTATTTTATACGGAAATAGAGACCAATAATTGGATAAATAGAGGATTTTTAATTGGACCAATTTGTCCGATTTACGGAATAGCTTGCTTAGTTATAATGCAGATTTTTGATAAGACAGAAGATATTATTTCGGTTGCATTAAAAATTATGCTCATCTGTGCTTTTTTGGAATATTTTACATCATATATATTTGAAAAAATATTTCATGCTAGATGGTGGGACTACAGCAAAAGAAAATTTAATATTAATGGAAGAGTATGTTTAGAAACATTAATCTTATTTGCTGTAGCAGGAATAATATTTGTTTATTTAATTAATCCCATTGTTATTACTTTTATAAATAAGATTCCTAACTTACTATTGACAATAATAACAGGGTTATTAACAATAATTTTCTTAACAGATTTATATATTTCTTCAGTTACTATATTTAAATTCCGAAAATTAACTAAAAATGATGATAAAAATTCTGATAGGACTGTGGAAATTTCTAAATATGTACGAAATAAATTATCTGAGAAATCTAAATTATTAAAAAGACTTGTTAGTGCTTTCCCACATTTGAAAGCAAAAACAAGAATTAATATTAAAAGACGCAATGTGTAAATTATTGTAAATAAATAATTAAATATTATGTAAAATAGTATAATTTTAAATTAATATGATATAATGTAATAGTTCGAGGTGAATAAAATGTCTAAAAATACAAAAATTGATTTCAACAGTGTTGTCAATGATATTTTAGATAATAAAGAATTTAAAAAATTAAATAAAGAGGTACATCATGGAATATCTAGATATGATCACTCAGTTAAAGTTGCTAAAAAAACTTATAATTTTTGTAAAAACTTTAAAAAGTTAGATTATATTGGCGCAACGAGAGCGGCTCTTTTGCATGATTTTTTTACAAATAAAGAAATGGAAGATTTAAATGCTATAAAAAGATATAAAACTCATCCTTCTTTAGCTGTTAAAAATAGTTCTAAATATTATAATCTTTCTGATATGGAAAAAGATGCTATTTTATCGCATATGTTTCCTTGGAACTTAAAAGCTCCTAAGTATAAAGAAAGTTGGGTAGTAACTTTAGCGGACAAAATAGTTTCTATTAAAGAAGGTTATAGTACTAAATTTGTTTTACCAATATCTATATTTATATTATTTTTATTTAATGTAATAATAGTTTCAAGATAGAGTTTAATAAACTCTTTTTTTGTTGTATAATAATTACATGTCCTTGTAACTCAGTAGGATAGAGTATTCGCCTCCTAAGCGAAAAGTCGGCAGTTCGAATCTGCCCAAGGACGCCAGATTTAAAATAAACTTGGATTTCCAAGTTTTTAATATACCTAAAATTATTTATTGTAATTCCTAAATTTATATGTTATAGTAACTTTCGGTTTGGAGGGGAATTTATGAAAAATGTTAATAGAATTGAAAAAAGTCGTATAATTTTTATTGCCCTTATTTATAATTATCTTGCTAATAATAAAATTAGTTTACATGAAGAAAAAGTTGTAGATTATGTAATAAATGTTATTAAGAATTTACATAATAGCATTTATGATGTTACAGGTAATATAAAAAATGCCGCTAGACTTTGCCTTTGGGGTGTTTCATATGATAAAGATAAAGAAGAATATATGCTCAATTCTTTAAAAGATATAGAATCATTATATGATATGCAACCTCAGGAATTAATAAAAGCATCTTTACAAGATAATGCTTTATTATCAATTGGTGTTGATAGAAAAAAATTAAAATTTGAAAGAAAATATCATTTAAAAAGTGATGTAATGGATATTTATTCATTGTATGCTAAAAGAGCTCAGGAAAGTGCTGTAAGTATATTAGAATCTCAAGGTTGTAAAAATATAAGAATCAGTGGAGCTGTTCCCGATCAATTGAGTGGTGATAAAGGATATCATGTTTATTATATTTGTGAAGAACCATTTGAAAAAGTAAATGTTTTAAAAAAGTAGCAATTAATATTTTTGTTACTTTTTTATTTATATAAATTTAGTTAAAGATAATAATTTAATACGATAAATAAATTATTATTTTTTTATTAAAAAAATTATTTTTATGTAATATTTAAAATGAAAGGAGGATTATAGTGAAAGAAAAAATATATTTAAGAAAAGATGGAAGATATTCTCTTAGATATGAAAAAGGCATTAGAGATGATGGTTCCATACATTATGGTTATATATATGGTAAAGACATGAAAGAAATTTTAAAAAAAAAGAAATACTAAAAGATTATGTTACTATTAATAAATCTTTATTTAGTTTTAATATATATATTTGGTTGAAAAGTGTAAAAATATCTTGTAAAATGTCAACTTATTCTATTTACGAATATATATGTAATGCCTATTTAATTCCTAATTTTGGTAAATATAAAAAAAAGGAAATTAATAAAGAAATAATAATAAATTTTACTGAAAAGTTATTAAATAAAGGCCTTAAACCTAAAACAGTAAAAGATATTTTAGTTATATTAAAACAAGTATTAAAATATGCAAATATTGATATTGATTTTACCATGCCTAAAATTAAGAAAAAAGAAATTCAAATTTTAACAAAAAATGATCAAAAAAAATTAGAAGTTGAATTAAGTAAAAGCATTGATGAAAAATCAATAGGATTATTGTTGAGTTTGTATACTGGACTTCGTATTGGCGAAATCTGTGCTTTAAAATGGAAAAATATTGATTTAAAAAATAAACTTATAAATATTGAAAAAACTTTAATTAGAGTTAAAAATTTTGATAAAAAAATAAAAACTAAAACAATAGTTATACTTGATGAACCAAAATCAATTTCATCTATAAGAGCTATTCCAATTCCTAATTTTATTTTACCTATTTTAAAAAATTTAAAAAAAGAAGATAACTTTTTCTTATTGACAGGTAGCACATCTTTTATTGAACCTAGATGCTATGCAAATTATTTTAAAAAGATTATAAATGGTTTAAATTTAAAAAAATATAACTTTCATGCTTTAAGACATACTTTTGCAACCAGATGTATTGAATCAGGATTTGATCCTAAAACATTAAGCGAAATTTTAGGACATTCTGATGTAAAAATAACTTTAGATCGTTATGTGCATCCTAGTTTTGAAACTAAAATAAAAATGATGAATAATCTTTATCCAATGTGTTCATTTAATAAAAAAACTCAAAGTTTTGAACTTTGAGTTAAATAAATTCATTGCTTTCAACAACTATGAGCTATTTTAAAATATTTTTTATATTTTGTCAAGTTTTTTGTGTCATATTTTAATTATTTTATTTATTCTCTCTAATTTTTAAATTATTCTCAAAGTTCAAAACTTTGAGAATTAAATAGGGGGTCAAAATGAATAAAAAGGAAAAAGATAATTTTCAAAAAAACTTGTTAATAAATATGCAAAATGAAATAACTGATTTAGAACAAAAAATTAGTAAATCTAATGATAAGATTAAAAGAAATAAAAGGATAAAGAAATTGAAAATATCATTAGCATGTTTACGAGCTATTTATCCATATATAATATCAACTGGTTTATTATTAGGAGTATTAAAACTTATAGGACTTGGATATCCATTTGTTAAAGATAATCACAAAAACTATTTAGTAGAAATGAAAGATTTTGATAGTTATAATAACACAAGATATGAGCAATATTATGATAGTATTTGGAATGACTTACCAACTAGTTTTTTAAAACATTATGGTCAATGGGAAAAAAATGCTGATAATACTTATACTAGAACAGTCAAATCTTATTTAATAAAATTAGATGATATATCAGAAAAAAAATTAAAAGAAATTGTTAAAAATAATGATGAAAATTTTACTTTAGAGGATTTATTTGGCAAATCAAAGTATGAAATAAAAGAAACAAAAAATAATTTGTCTGAAGAAGAACTAAATAAAAAAGATTATTTACAAGCAATAATTTATGATTTAAATAAAAAAGATTTTATTTTTGTTCAAGAAAGTACTGGCGTTAATGTAGCAGTATCTATTGGATTTATAGTAGTTTTACTTTTGCTTTACTTTGGAATCTCATCATTTAGAATTGAAGCGGGTTATGATTTTTCTTGGAGACTTTCAGAAATTGAAAGAAATTATGATATTAGTGAAATTGAAGATTTAGTAAAAAAATTGAAAATCAAAAAAGATAATTATAATAGGCTGGCGAGGTAATTAAGATGTCAAGGGGTAAATATGCCAAAAAAAGAAGAGAATTAAGAATTGATAATTTAAATGAAGAAATTTTTAAATATTTAAAACCAAATTCTGATAATAAATTATCAACATTTAATGCTACAGATTTATTAGATTTATTATACTATTTGGATAACTTTTATCTAATACTAAGAAAAAAATTAGGCTTTGATAATTCGATAACTTTTGGCTTAGAAATAGAATGTGAACATGCTTCTAAAGAAAAAATAAAAAATGAAATTAATAATGAATGGAAAGTAAAATATGATGGATCATTATCAAATGGCGTGGAAATTAATTCACCAATTTTAAAAGATAGGATTTCAACTTGGCAAAATTTAAAAAAAGTGTGTGAAATAACTAAAGAACATGCTAAAATTGGTCTAAATTCAGGAGGACATATTCATATTGGGAAACAAATTTTAGGGACGAAATATGAATCATGGTTGCATTTTTTTAAGCTTTGGTCTACATATGAAAATGTTATTTATCGATTTTGTTATGGTGATTTTTTAACATATAGAGAATCTATGTTAAATTATGCTAATCCAATATCTAATGTATTATGGAAAGAATATTTAAATAATAAAAATGGGGATAAAAATTATAAAGAAATTTTAAAAAATGTTATTGATTCACGATATCAAGCTGTTAATTTTCAAAATATCGATAATATTAAAAATACAATAGAGTTCAGATGCCCAAATAGCACTTTTGAACCAGTAATATGGCAAAATAATGTAAATTTATTAGTAAATATATTAAAATACTCAAAATGTTCTGAATTTGATGATGATCTTATTCAAAGAAGACATCGTATTAACGAAAAAAATTATAATAAGCTAAATTTTTATAATGAAATATATTTACAACAAGCTTTAGAGTTGAGTGATATGATATTTAACAATAATTTAGATAAAATTTATTTTTTGCGACAATATTTAAAATCATTTACTATCAGTGATAAAATATTAGAAAAATCAAAAGAATTTATTAAAAATAAATAAAGAAGGATATCTTCTTTTTTTATTTTTGTATTTATTAATTATTAATGATATAATTTAGACAAGATAAAACTATGAGGAGAGCTTATGTTAGTAAAATCAAATGCAATAGATAGATTATTAAAATTAAATCCCAGATTAGGGGAAAGAAGATTTGGACTGCCATTTATTGGCTATAGAATTGATAATGAACAGTTTAATCCAACTGTCCAAAGTATAGCTGATGCCATTGATTATTATGGCTATGAAGTTCGTGATGAAAATATTACTACTATTCCGGATACCGATTTAGGTGGTGGAAATCCCGTTAATTATAAACCTTTTCCATTATCTATTAAAGAAATGAAAAAATTATTAGATGAAGATAATATGTATCGATATCCTTATACCGAAGGTGATGACCGAATAAGAAAAGATTTACTTGACTATGTAGAAAGTATTGGCTTTATTAATACTGCGCCTTATTCATATAAGGATATTGACGAAAAAGGACTATCAGTACACAATATTACATTTTTGCCTTCTACTTCAATAATTTTTAATATTATTATTAATATTATTTCTCAACCAGGTGATGTATTACTTGTTACTGGACCAAATTATGGTTTATTTACTATTAGAGCAGAAAGAGCGGGAGCGGAAGTAGAAATTATTAATTTAGAAAAAGAAGATAACTTTTTAATAAATCCTAAAAAACTTGCCGATAAAATAGATGATATTAATGAAAGTTTACAAAAAGTATATAATAGAAGAAAAGGTTATGTTCCAAGAGTTGTAGCGTTCTTAAATGCCAATCCCAATAATCCAACTGGTAAAGTTATGGGTGAAAAAGAGGCTGAGCGTCTTAAATCTATAGGTGAAGTATGTTTAAAAAGAGGAGTATTTATTATCGATGATTTAGTTTATCGAGATATATCATTTGCTAAAGATAATTTAGCTAAACCAATTGCTAGTATTCTTGGAATGTTTAGAAATACAATCTCTTTATTTGGATTATCTAAAAGTTATGGTCTTGCTAGTTTGAGAGCTGGTTTTGTAGTAGCCGATGAAATTATTATTAGGGAAATTGTAAATAGAACATTTCAAGAAATGGATTCATCTCCCGATATTATTGGCAGGGCTTTAAAAGGAGCGTTTAATGTTTCTAAAGAAAGAGAAAAAGTTTATGACGAATATTTTAAAGACTTACGAGAATTATATATATACAAATATAATCTCTTAAAGGCGTTAGTAATGGGAATAGATACTATTGAAAATAAAGATTTAAAAAATAAAATAATTAAAAAAGTAGAAGCAACTGTTGGTGATTTTAAAGATGAATTATTAAAAGGTTTACCTTATGTAAAATTTCCTGATAATTTAGAACCTGATGCCGGTTTTTTTGCAATATTAGATTTTACTAGTATTAAGGGAATGAAATATAATGATAAAATTATCAATACCGAAAGAGATTTATTAAAATTTTTTTATGAAACATGTCGTATTAGATTTTTAATTGGTCAATCTATCAGCTGGCCATATAAAGATGAACTTATTGGTAGAGTTACATTTGCTCTTGATGATGATTTAATGATTAATTCCTATAAAAATATGCATTTAGTTTTACAAAAATTATTACCAAAAGATAATTATATAATTAGAAAAAATGAACTTAAAGATCAAGAACAAATGGCTCACATTAAGATTGATGGTTGGAAAAATACTTATGATAAAATAATTGCCTCAAAATATTTAAATGAACTTGATTATCAAAAACAAACTGAAAGATATATTGATAGTTTTGAAGAATATAAAGATTTAGTTTTAGTAGCAGTAAAAGATGAGGAAGTTCTTGGATATTCTTGTTTTGATTTAAATGAAAAAGAAGATAAATTTGATGCGGAACTTGTTAGTTTATATATAAAATCAGGTGAAACGGGAAAAGGAATTGGTACATCTTTGGTAAAAGAAACTGCTAAAGAACTAATGACTCATGGTAAAAAAAATATGATAATTTGGTGTCTAGATGAAAATAAAAAGGCGATAAAATTTTATGAAAAATTAGGTGGTAAAAAAATAATTACTAGAAAAGCCAAAATAGGTGATCAAATATATAATGAATGTGGAATTTATTTTGATTTAATAAAATTAAGTATGTAATTTATTACTTTTACTAATAATAATTTTGTGATAAAATTGATATGTAAAATATAAGGAGTGATAAAATGATTGAAACTATAATAGAAACTAAAAAAACTAGTTATACCTCAACTAAGTATCTACTTTCAGCTATAATTATGATAGTAATTGGTTCTTTAATTTTTTCTAATCCATCTGTTGTTGTTAAATTTATTTCATATGTATTGGCAATTCTATCAGCAATTTATGGTTTAGTTAAAATAAAAGATTATTTTAAAATGGATAAAGTAAATAATGAAATTAGATACATGCAATTAGCCAGTGGAATTATATTTATTATAATTGCTATTTTATTAGTAATATTTTCATCAGCTATTGAAGTAATAATAAGAATTACAATGGGAATATGGATTTTATTTTCTGGAATTAATCAATTAGTTTTAGTAATACCAGCAATAAAATCTAAAAAAGGTTTCTTAATACCTTTAATATTTTCCATAGTATTAATACTTGCTGGTCTATATATGATAATGTTTTCTAATTTAGTATTTAGCGCTATTGGTTTAGTATTACTTATCTATGGAATTTTAAAAATTGTTATGTATATATATTATTGTCAAAAAAGTCCTGATAAGAAAATTAAAAAAGCAAGTAATAGCAAAGTTAAAACTGTCAAATCTAAAAATATTAAATCAGCGCCTAAAAAAAATAGTAAAAATAAAACTAAATAAAAAAACTTCAAATATGAAGTTTTTTTTAACTAAACCATTTATTTGTAACTTCTACTGATGTACTAGCCGGCATTGGAGAAGGAAGTTCAAAATTAGCAATTAGGGGAAGATTAAAAGCACTTCCAAATACTAAGGCGCTACCAGGCTGTAATGATTTTATTTTATCAATCGTTTCAGCATCGACATTCGCAGATATTGAGGAAATAATGGAAATATCATCAGGATGGAACATTCTAAAAGAAATAAAATTAGAACATTGGGATAAACTAGTTTTAGAAAGCTCACTTGGTCTTTGAGTAATAAATCCTAATATAAGTCCATATTTTCTTCCTTCCTTAGTAATTCTGTCATAAATATTATAACCAATAATTTCGATATCTTTATCATCCTGAACATATCTATGTGCTTCTTCTAAAATCATATGAATAGGATAGGAAGCTCTATCTTTTAAACTTGTACAAAAATTATAAAATAATTTGGCAAATATTTTAGTTAAAGATTTAGCAAATCTTTCATCAACATAATTAAAGTTCATATTTATTATTTGGGCATTTTCAGAAGTATTGGTCATAAATAGTTGTTTAACATAATCAATTTTAGAAATATAATTTTCACATTCAAAATATTTTTTATGATCACTATTTATTATGGCTTCCAAACGAACTTTTAAAGTATTTGTTTTCTCATACATTGTTTGATTATTTAAAGTACCTTCTTTAATTAAAGCAAAGTTCATAGCATATAATAAATCATCTAATGAGTAAGTCGCTTTAGGGTCTTTTTCAATTTTAGAAACATCTTCTTGTAAATAAGAATTTAAAAAATCAACTACAGCACCAACTGCATTCATTTTTCCTTGCGAATCAATATTTAAACATTGTTTTAATGTTCTATTATATCCAGGTTGAGCAATTATTGAATCTAAATTTAACTTAGCGGTATTGTACTTTGTTAATATTGCTACTAATTGATCTCTAATTTGGGTAGAAGATTTACCACTGGATAATATATCTAATAAAGCAGAGGCAATTATATGATTTTTATAATTTAAAACTTCATCAGATTTAGAAGTGAAGATATAAGTAAGTTTTAATGTCTCTTCTATAATTGGAATTTGGATTGTATCTGTAACATTTAATAGAAGTGACAAATCATCTACTTCTAAAAAATAAGCGGGAATTTGAATTGTTTCACTTTCACTAAATTCAGTTTGAGTTGTGTAACTTTTAAAATTAATATTAGGTAGTTTGGAAAGATCACGAAAGGCTGAATTATATTCACCGAAAAAGTCAAAAATACAAACATGAGCATTAACTGGTAAAGATGAATCATTATGTTCAAAAATATTTTGAATTAAACGAGCAACACCACAACTTTTACCAGCACCAGTATTTCCGACTACGGCAAAATGGTGGGCCATAAATTCATCTAAAGAAGCTGAAACATTATAACCCTCATAAATGTTTGATTTACCTATATACATGGCATTTTTTTGAGAGATATCTTGAGGGCCAAGTAATAAATCTAATTCGCTTTTATAAATTATTCTTGGAGCAGTTTTTAATGTTGGTTTTTTCATTACTCCGGAAGTAAAATGATTGTTTCTAATCTCGCCAACTAATAAAATAGTAATTTCTTTATTATTAATGGCAATTATTTCGCCAACTACACTTCGATTATTTTCTTCAAAAATTACATGATAATTTAAAATAGATGCTTCACTTTCACCTTTTAAATTTTCTAAAATAACAGTATTCTTATTAATAGAAATAACTTTTCCAAACATTTTTATCACCCTTTATTTTCATAATTAATAATACCATAAATTTGCCATAATAAAAAGAGGTAACCCTCTTTCTAATAAAAAATCGCTGATCCTAGTATAATTGCAAGTAAAATAAATAGTACAATTATAAATAGACCATTATTGATTCCACAAGTTTCCTTTTTACAAGGTTTATTACAACCCATGGGGACACCTCCTAAAAAAATTTAAAAGACTAGATGAATGCTCCTACAATGATTATTAATAAGATGAATAGAACTAATATAATAGCAGGTCCCAAACATCCGCAGTTGTTACTCATAAATCATTCCTCCTTTTTTTGTCTTTTCATAATATTGTATGGAAAATGTTATTTTGTGTGAGTGTTTATCTTGTAAATTATTATGATTTTTGATATGATAATTTTGTTAGGAGGAATAAAAAAAGTGAAAAATAAAATTGAAAAAGTATTAGGAATTTCCATATGTTTATTATTAGTTTGTTCATGTGGAAAAGTATCAAAATTAAAAAATGGAGAGGATGCAGTAGTAAGTTTTAAAAATAATCAAAAAATTAGTGTTGATGAACTTTATAAAGATTTAAAAAATTCCTATGGAGTTTATAAATTAGTAGAAATGATGGATGATTATTGTCTACATAAAGAATATGGTAGTGAAGTTACTGATGAAATGAAAGAATATGCCGATTCAACAATTAAGAGCATTAAAGAATATTATCCAAATGATGATGATTATTTAAATTATATTCAAAGTAATTACGGAGTAGAAGATGAAGCCGGTTTTAAAGAATATATTTATATTAATTATTTGCGAAATAAAGCGGTTGATGATTATGCTAAAAAACAAGTTACCGATGAAAAAATTCAAAAATATTATGATGAAGAAGTTGTTGGTGATGTAAGAGCAAGTCATATCTTAATTAAAGTTGAAAAAAATGATGATATGACTGATGAACAAATCAAAAAAGCTGAAGATAAAGCTAAGAAAAAAGCTGAAGAAGTAATAAATAAATTAAATGAAGCAAAAGATGTAAAAAAAGAATTTAAAAAACTTGCTAAAGAATATTCTGATGATACTGCAAGCAAAGAAAAAGGTGGAGATGTGGGATATTTCAATAAAATTGGTGATACAACTATGGTAGAAGAATTTACCAATGCTACATATAATTTAAAAGATAATGAATATACAAAAGAACCTGTTAAAACTTCATATGGTTATCATATTATTTTAAGAACAGGATCTAAAGAAAAAGCAAAATTATCTAAATTGAAATCTACAATTAAAGATACTTTAGCGAAAGAAGAAAAAACTAATAATAAGACTATTCAAATTGATGCGATGACTGATTTAAGAAAAAAATATGATATGAAAATTGAAGATAGTGAACTTGAAAGTCAATATGGAAACTATATTCAATATTTAATAAATCAAACTAATACAGCAAATGAAAGTGAATAGATGTATTAAAATAATTTTATGTTATACTATTTGAAATGCTAGAGGCCAGAGATATGATGTAGTTTTACTACTTAATATCCGGCCTCATTATTTTTAATTATATTTTGTTAGAAAACTATAATTAATTGTAATAAAATTAACTTTTGTTAAAAAAAGTTGACATTTTGTCAAAAAAGTGCTATTATATTGGCAATAAAAAAGAGGGGGATAATAAAATGAAAACAAATAAAGAAAAAGATTTATTAAAAAATAAGAGAAAAAAACTGGGGATTTTAGCTTTAGCAACTAGTGCAGCTATTTTAATGAGTGGTTGTGGTAAAAATAATAAAACAGTAAGTGAAGAAGTAGGTTATTTAGTTGAAACTGAGAATTTAGAAGATTATAATGGTTTATATTCTTATATTATTGATGTTAATGGTTTAGAAAGTAAAAAACAAGATTATACATCTGGGTTATCAAGTATAGAACCTAAAAATTTTGCAAAAGTTATAGATACAAAAGAATATGGTACTGATTTTTCAAATGAAATGTCATCTGCATTTTATTGGAAAAATATAATCATGGTATGGCCAGATTGTTATAGTCTATATAATAATAATTTTTATAAAGGAACTGCTTCTTTTGATTATGATCTTAAAATTGAAACATTACAAGAATATTTTGGAGAAAAATATACAGTTGTTTATTCTTCAGCTACTGCTAAAAAAGATTTAAAATTAGGAGATGCATATTTATTAACTGATGACAAAAAAGCCTTATATAAAGGTGATAATATGTCTAGCATAGCAATATATAAAGATAATGAATTAATAGCATACAAACAAACAGGAGTAGGTAGTGATTGTAAAAATGTTAAAGAATCTTTAAAAGGAAATGTTGATTTAGCACTTTCTACCGTTAAAGATTCTGGATTATTATCAGAAACAAAAGAAATAACATATGATGATTTATATGTCCAACAAGAAGAATTAAATAATCAAAAAATAAAAAATGTTTATAGATAATAAACATTTTTTTTCAGACTGTTGACAAAGTCAATGGTCTTTTCTTTTATTGAAAAAAAGTATATAATGAATATGCGAGATAAA
>CANRDL010000010.1 GCA_947629405.1 uncultured Bacilli bacterium | reverse complement strand
AGTTTTATCTCGCATATTCATTATATACTTTTTTTCAATAAAAGAAAAGACCATTGACTTTGTCAACAGTCTGAAAAGTTTTAACTATTATTTAGTTAAAACTTTTGAATTTTCTTTAACTTCTTTTTGAATTCTTTTTATTATATTAATTATTTCTTCATCACTTAATCCCTTTTCAGTTAAAGATTTATTTAATTCTTCTTCAGTTAAATACTCTGATATTCCACCTAATTTTTGAATATCAAAATAAACCACATAATTATCTAGGTTAACACAATAAGGACCAGTGAATTTAATACCGTTTGTAATATCTCTATAATGTTCATGATATCTATTAACATTTTTTTCAGATAAATAATTAGTAGAATCGATTAAGTTTTTGGCAATAATAACATTACCATCTGCTAATAAAACCTCAGCATGATCAAATATAGTATCTTTTAGTACATAATCTTTTTTTGAATTTGCACATCCACTCATGCTTAAAGCAATTGAAGCAGAAGTTAGTAGCGCTAATAATCTTTTTTTATTTTTTTTCATTATTTTACCCCCCTATTTTCAATATAGAATTATTAAATTAACCTAATACTTTTTCATTGATGTTGTAGATTGTACCACAAATATGTTTTTTTGTCAATTTTCGTTGTTTCTAATAAAAAAATCTTAATAATTTGATGATTTAATTAAAGTTTTATTTTTTTCATTAACATAAATATTTTAAATTATTCAAAAATTTGATGTTTTGATTTCCATTCTTCGAATTCTAATCTTTGTTCAGCGGTTTCTATTTCTTCATGATAGTAATGTTTTGTAAACTCACCACATGAACTCCCAATTTCTTTTCCAGGAGGGCAATAAGTTTTAACTCGAAGATTTGGAATTTTTTTCTTTATAGTTGTTATCCATGTATTTTCATTTTCACTTATCTCTAAATCATTAATAGGATTAAATCTAATAAATTTTATTGGTATATTATATTTTGATAATAAAGCACATATAGTATTTAATTCTTTTTTACTATCATTAACTCCCCTTATTAGAGTATAATGAATTTCAACAGGATCATTTGTACGATGTAGCTTAATATATTCACTCATAATTTTATTATTATGTTGTAATTTTTTACGATAACTATCTAAGTATGATAATGCTGTTTCAACTGACACTCTAGTACTTGGAATAAGTTCATATCTATCACTATCAATTGGAGTATGCATTGAAAAATGTACTTTAAGTGGAATATTTAAATTGTCAACAATATTCATTAGTTTTAAAATATTATCATTTGGCATCATAGTTGCAAGTGCATATCCAATAGTATCATACCCAAGTTTTTCTTTTAAAATAATTTGTTTTTTATACACTTCTTCAATTAACTTTAAATTTAGTAATGGTTCTCCAACTCCCATAAAAGAAATTAATAACTTTTTCTTATTTGTTCTCTTTTCCATATTTCTATTTGTAAGAGTTTGTATTAAAGCATCAATAAAATCTTCTGCTTTAATTGGTATCATTGCCTTATTTAATCCTTTATTTGTTAAATGACACATCTTACATCCTAGATTACAAAAATGATGAGTTGGAACACATACTACATCCATCTTATCCTTATTAAACAATAGAGTCATTTCTATTATCTTTTTTTCTCCTAAATCAAAAACAGTTTTTATAGAGCCATCAGAAAAATCTTTAAAAACTCCTATATTTTTTAACATAAATTATCACCTCGATTTAATTGTATAAAAAATAAGTATTATAAACAAATACTTATTTTTTATAATAATTATAATTTAAAAATATAGATATAACCTAATGGAATATAATATATAATTATAAGTTAAAATCAATATAATCTTCAATAAATTTTTTAGGTGCAGTAGTAAGTAATTGTTTATTACATATAATATTTATATCTACACTTGGAAGTTTTTCTTTAATATTTAAAATTTTAAATTCCCCATTTTTAATTTCACTATCAACTAAATTAGATATTACATAGCCAATACCTAAATCTTTTTTTACTGACGAAATAATCATTTCACTAGTATGAATATTTATAACATTTTCTACATTAATATTATTACTTTTAAATAATTCGTCTAAATCGTTTCTATTAGCAGTTCCGGGAATTGGCAAAACTAATGGATATTTTTTTAGATCTTTAATACTATTAATTTTAGTATAATCATGTAATTGCGTATCACTTTTTACAATGAAACAATAATTAACTTTCAATAATTTTTGAACAGTTATACCTTCTTCTAAATTAACATTTATTGGTGATGTATCTATAACAAAATCAACTTTATGGCTATTAAGTAGATTAATTAAATTAGAGGTAGAACCTGTAATAATTGTTATTTCTATGTTTGGATACTTCTTATGAAATTCAATAATTTTATCAAATAACATAAAAGTACCAATATTTGAAGGCATACCAATTGATAATTTACCACGATTTAAATTTTCAGTTTCTATCATATTTCTTTCAGCAATAACTAAATTATTGTATGATTTCTCTACAAAATATAATAATTCTTTTCCCTTGTCTGTTAGTTCTACTCCATTTAAATTACGGTAAAATAGTTGTACTCCTAATTCATTTTCTAATCTTTTAATGGACTTACTAATTGCAGGTTGAGAAGTATAAGTATTTTGGGCCGTCTTAGATATACTACCATATTTTGCAACATCATAAAATATTTTATATAAATTTAAATTAATATTACTTTTATACATACAAATTCCACCTAACAATCACTATTATACATATTATTTTAAATCAAAAGAAAATTTATATTACCAAAAAATTAATCTTTGATGTGATATAAATAATCTATTTTTTTCTACTGTCAACAATTCATAAAAAGTATACCATAAAACAAAAGAAACCTCTATATTCAATTGTAATCATTAACGTTAGACATAATTTCTAACACTTTATCATAGTTATCATCACGTGCCATGATGTTTCTTTTTACCATCTTACATTTTGAACAAACATAAACAATTTTATATCTATCTTTCTTTGATGGCTCAACAGCAATTGGTCGTAATACTCCATGGCAATTACATGCTCGGTCGCCAGGATTAATATCTACATGTTTTGAACACAAACAATTTGGACAATGATCACGAGCAGTATATCCTAATTTAGTCACTTTCTCACCACATACTTCACAAGTAAAGTCCTCATCTTTCATCGTAAATTTTGCTGTATCATTCATAGCATATTACCTTCTTTTGAATCATATTCTATCATTTTACTATTTACTTGTCAATTTAAGATATATTGGCTAATAAACTTAATTTTTTTGTATTTCTTTTAAAGTATAATCTTGTTTGGAATGGATAAGATTAATATAAAATTATATAATACTACTTATTCGTATTAAATAATTAATTCATTTTTAACAACTACAACTGCTTCTTAACTCTTTTACAAATGTTTTATCTTTAGGATATATTCTATCCCTATCAATTAATACTAAAGGATATTGCCTAAACCAAACTGGTACCTTTTCTGGATTTGGACAATCAGCATCACGATATGTATCTAATAACATAGTATTGTCTCCACAAACTCCTTTTACTAGTGTATCTCTTCTTTTATAACCTAATCTATCAAGTGCTAAATCAAAATATCTAAAATATTTAGGATCAATATTGGTAGCTTTTCTAGTTAAATATTTTTGGACTTCTAATCCTCCTTTAACTATGCCTTCCTTATCTCTTAAATAAATTTCTTCATAGTTCTTAGCAATTAGATAAAGATTAGGGCAAATGACATCTTCATAAGACCATTTTGTCTCTATGAGTTTAAAAACATAATCTCCAATTCTATAGCAGCTACAAGTTGTTCCACTACCTACAAAACCATATTCTTTACTTTTGCTTAAATCCATATACTTTTCTGACCATTCTTCCAACAAATTACCCAATCCACATTCATATACTAATTCTAAATCGCTTTCTTTTGGAGTTCCTAGAGCGCTAAATTTTGTTGAATCTTGTCTTATTGCCTTCAAAAAATATTTTAGTCTGCCAGCAAAATCATCTAATAATTCTTGACTTATCATTGCTTTATGTCTTAAGTACAAAGGAAAGCGATAATCAGCTGAAGTACTAAATAAAATATCAGCATCTTTCTTAAAAGTATTTTCTTTTTTTGCTTTATTAGGGTCATTTAATAGTCTATTTGTATCAGGATCAACAATCCAGTCATCTATTATTAATAACTTAGAAGCTAAATAATTATACTTATAGTTTTTAATAATAAATTCTTTTAATTTTTCATAATCTTTTTCACGATTATTTATTAATAATACTACAGCTAATTTAGAAATATCTTTTGAATCCATTAGCTGTGGTAAAAATGTTAATTGTTCATATGTTTCATAAGTAACAGATGTTGTATATTTGGAAATATCATCATATATTGTATCTATTTCTTCTGGATGATTTTCAATTAAATAGTTCATAAATAAATAGCGAATGTGAAGATCTGAATACCTTGATAATTTATAAATTAATTCTCTATTTTTATTTTCAAATGCATATTTAACAATACAATCAAAATACTCTGTATTCTCATTATTAGATAAGAGCATATCAAAGTTTTCATATAATACTTTAAGACCTAAAGGAGAATTATATAAAAGATTACTCATCATTTTAGGAGTTACATTTTTAATATCTAATAACTCATAAGCTTCATCTGCAAATTCTGGAATATCATATATTACAGAAAAGCAAAATGATGGTAAATCTACTTTTAATTTAGAAAGAAATCCATTTATTATTTCTATTCTATTTGGTTCTTTTCTAATAACTTCAATTAATTGTTCATAATCATAAGGTGTACAACGAAAAACAAAATCAACTTTACCGTCTTTTAAATATTCTAATGCATTAAAAGCCATATATTCCTCCTTTTTGGTATGGTATTATAACATAAAAAAGAAAAAATTACTAATCTTCTTGATTATTTATTATTTTATAAAAATAAAATAATAATGTTGTTGATATCATAAATTATTTAAAAATAACAAAAAAGACTATTTCTAGTCTTTCTTTCGTTTATCTTATAACTTAATTCTATTTTTGGTTTGCTTTAATTAAAACTTGTGTCACTGTCATATATAAGAGGAAGTTAATCTAGTCACTAGTAAACATTATATCTCAATATATAATTCTGCTACATATGATTCTTTATAACCATTTTTGCAAATATTAAATTTTTTTATTTTTTCCATTTATAAAACTTCACAAATAATTTATTTAAGATGAGAATAAATATCTTGATTATACTCAATAGTATTTTCATTTTTTCTTAATACTAAAATTTTACTATTATGTTTTTCTTGATATTTTAATGCCTCATCATTTACAGTATCAAAACAAATAATAGCATCTTCTCTTAGTATTTCATTATCATTAGTTTTAGTTCTTATACATAATTGATTGTAAGTTTTATTTTTATACGTTCTTGCATTTAGATCATCTATATCTAACAACATATTGATTTTCTCTGATAGATCTTTTTGATATAAAGCCCATGAAGCACTTAGCGAATCAGCCGGATAAATATGTGCAATCATATTTGGTGTTAATTTAGAATAATAGCCATACACAAGATTTCCTGGATAGTGCGAAAAATTATCTTGATTTAAAATACTAAATCCACAAAATGTTCTTTCTCTAAATGATTTATTTAAATCATTTAAGTCAAAAAAAGTTTGAACACGACATAAAATATTATATTTATCTTGATTTATATATGTAATATCATCTTTTAATTCACTTAATGGATATAATGAAGAAACAATAGATTCAGTAGCATAGTTATAACACTTTTGATAAAGATCCATTAGTTTTGCGTATGAATACTCTATCCCATCTATATGTTTTAATCTGTAATCTGATAATAATTCAGTTATAAATAACCAAAATTCATCTTTTTCAACATTAAATTTTTTAAAATATGATGAATATTTAATTTCTTCAGTTATTCTTTTTAAATAATCAGTTGATACTTCTAAGATATTTCTAGTAATAATTTCTATTCTATTATCTTCAATTTTTTCTATATGGTCTTTATTAAATAATGAATGTAATTTAGTAATAAACGCAGAATCAAAGTCACATCCAACTAATAATTCAGTTATTTCTATTTGTTCGTCTAATGTGAAAGTCTTAAATACATTAAAGAATTCGTCAGTATTTATAAAATATTTTGGAAGTATTTTTTGTGATATTAACATCTTAGCTGTTTTATAAGTTAAGTTAGGTATATCACTTGAAGTTATGTATTTTTTAACAATAGATACTTCTCTATTACTAAATATAAAAAAGAAATTTGGATCATTACGATAATCATTTATAGTTTTTTCTATCAAATCATGACGAGCATTCCAGTAAGCGTCTATTGTCCAATCTTCTAATCTTTCTAGACAAACACTAAAATGTTCAAAATAACCATTTTTTAAACAATAATCCATTATTCTTATTATTGGAAAGTTATAGATAGGAAAATACTTCTTATTAGTTCCATCGCTATTACCTAAATTACCTAAAATTAAAGGTTTAGAATAATATAATAATTCATGTAATACTCTTGAATCCGTATTCATAATCCATTCTAATACTTCATCATTTGATGAAATATAATCAAGATGCTCAAAAAAATAAATTATTTTATCGACATTTTCAATAGACATATTCCAGCTTTTTAACATGTCTTTTAAAAAATCTGGATGTTTAATCATACGTATAATGGTATTAAAAGTTTTGAAAAATTCTTTTTCGTATTTTATTGCCGCAAAAGAATCAAAAAACGCTTCTTTATTGCTTTCTTCTATTTCTACATTATTAATGTTTTTTATTAATTTCTCATAATAATTTGTATTCATTTTAACCAACTCAACCTACATATATAAAAATATTGGCTAGTATTATACTAGAATAAAGCGATTTTGTCAAAAAAAGACCAAGATTTTGAAATCTTAGTCTAAATATATAACTTATATTATTATTCTGCACTTTTTTCTTTAATTGCGGCTTGAGCTGCAGCTAATCTCGCAATTGGTACTCTAAATGGAGAGCAAGAAACATAATTAAGTCCAACATTGTGACAGAATTCTACTGATGATGGATCACCACCATGTTCACCACAAATACCTAATTTTATATTTGGACGAGTTTTCTTACCTTTTTCAACTGCCATTTTAACAAGTTTACCTACACCATTTTGGTCAAGTTTAGCAAATGGATCTGATTCATAAATTTTATTTTGATAATATGAATCTAAGAATTTACCAGCATCATCTCTTGAGAAACCAAAAGTCATTTGTGTTAAGTCATTTGTTCCAAATGAGAAGAATTCAGCTTCTTCAGCAATCTCATCAGCAGTTAAAGCAGCTCTTGGAATTTCAATCATTGTACCAATATGATATTCAATATTAGAATTTTTTTCTTTTTTAACTTCTTCAGCAGTTTTTACTACTATATCTTTAACAAATTTTAATTCTTTTTTCTCACCAACAAGAGGAATCATAATTTCTGGAACAATATCATATCCATCTTCTGCATTAACTTCAATAGCAGCTTCTATTAAAGCTCTAGTTTGCATTTTAGCAATTTCTGGATATGTAACAGCAAGTCTACAACCTCTATGTCCCATCATTGGATTAAATTCATGAAGTTCGGCACATTTTGCTTTTAAATGTTCAACAGTAACATTCATATCTTTAGCAAGTGCTTTGATATCATCTTCATCAGTAGGTAAGAATTCATGTAAAGGAGGATCTAAATAACGTACAGTCATTGGAAGTCCTTTAAGTTCTTTATACATAGCTTTAAAATCACCTTTTTGGAATGGAATAAGTTCATTTAAAGCTTTTTCTCTTTCTTCTACAGTTTCAGATAAAATCATTTTTCTAATCTTAGGAATTCTATCTTCTTCAAAGAACATGTGTTCAGTACGACAAAGTCCAATACCTTCTGCTCCAAGATTAACAGCATTTTTTGTATCTCTTGGATTATCAGCATTAGTTCTAACAGTTAATTTTCTAAAGCTATCTGCCCATGACATAATACGACCAAAGTTTCCAGAAACTGTTGCTTCTTCAGTCTTAATATCGCCATCATAAATTTTACCAGTAGAACCATCTAAAGAAATATAATCTCCTTCTTTAAATGTTTTACCATTTAATTCAAATGATTTATTTTCTTCATTAATTTTTATATCACCGCATCCAGATACACAACAAGTACCCATACCACGAGCAACAACAGCAGCATGTGATGTCATTCCACCACGAACTGTTAAAATACCTTGAGCAGCAATCATACCTTCAATATCTTCTGGAGTAGTTTCAAGACGAACTAAAATAACTCTTTCACCTTTTCCACCAATTCCTTGTTCTTTTGCTTCATCAGCCGTAAATACAATTTTACCAGCAGCAGCACCAGGTGAAGCAGGTAAAGCTTCGCCAATTACTTTTCCTGTTTTTAAAGCATCTTTATTAAATGTTGGATGTAATAATTGATCTAAAGATTTAGCTTCAATTCTAAGTACAGCTTCCTCTTTTGTAATCATACCTTCATCAACTAAATCACAAGCAATTTTAATTGCAGCTTGAGCAGTTCTTTTACCATTTCTAGTTTGTAAGAAATATAATTTACCTTCTTGAATAGTAAATTCCATATCTTGCATATCACGATAATGATTTTCTAGTTTTTGAGCAAGTTCCATAAATTCTTTATAACACTCAGGTAAATCTTCAGCAAGTTTAGAAATTGGTTGAGGAGTTCTAACACCAGCAACTACATCTTCACCTTGAGCATTAATTAAATATTCACCATAAATACCCTTTTCGCCAGTAGATGGATTTCTTGTAAAGGCAACACCAGTACCAGAAGTATCTCCCATATTACCAAATACCATTGATTGAACATTTACAGCAGTTCCCCAATCGCCAGGAATATCATTCATACGACGATAAACAATAGCTCTTGGGTTATCCCATGATCTAAATACTGCTTTTACAGCGCCCATTAATTGTTCATTAGGATCTTGTGGGAATTCTTCTCCATCCATAGCATCTTTATAAACTTTTTTAAATCTTAAAACTAAATCTTTTAAATCATCAACAGTTAATTCAGTATCATATTTTACACCTTTTTCATCTTTAACTTCATCAATGATTTTTTCGAAATAAGATTTAGGTACTTCCATTACAACATCAGAATACATTTGAATAAATCTACGATATGAATCATAAGCAAATCTTTCATTATTTGTTTTTTTAGCAAAACCTTCAACTGCCTCATCATTAAGTCCTAAATTTAAAATTGTATCCATCATACCAGGCATTGATGCTCTTGCTCCACTTCTTACTGATACAAGTAATGGATCATCATTATCTCCAAATTTTTTTCCTTGAATTTTTTCAATTTCTTTTAAAGCTTCGAAAATTTGTTTTTGAATATCTTCACTTATATTTTTACCATCCTCATAATACTTTGTACAAGCTTCTGTAGTAACAGTAAAACCTTGAGGTATAGGTAATCCTAAATTAGTCATTTCTGCTAAGTTAGCACCTTTACCACCAAGTAAATTACGCATTTGTGCATTACCTTCACTAAAAAGGTAAACATATTTTTCCATTTATCTTTCCTCCTTCAAATAGTTACTTAACTATTATATCAAATAAATTATCTTTTTGTTGATTTTTTTGATTATTTTTTACAAAATTTAACACTATTTTAATATTTATTAATAAATTATTAAAATTATTCTTAATTTTTAATTAAATTATTTACTGCGCGGATGAGTATCTAAATAAACTTTTCTTAATCTTTCGTTACTAACATGAGTATAAATTCCGGTAGTTGATAATGATTCATGACCAAGTAAATCCTGAACTGTTTTTAAATCAGCCCCATTATTTAGTAAATGTGTAGCAAAAGTATGTCTAATAGTATGCGGTGTTATTTTATGCTTAATGGCACTTTTTTTGATTATTTTTTCCAATATTTCACTAACGCCACGAGTAGTAATTTTATTACCATATTTATTAAGGATTAAATAATCACATTTAGGTTTTAAATTATCTCGAGCATTATTTAAATAATCACTTAAATCATATGCTAACACATCACCATAATAAACTATTCTTTCTTTACTACCTTTTCCTAAAACTCTAATTGACTTGTCAAATTTATTTATATCATCAAGTTTAATTGAAACTAATTCTTGAATACGAACTCCAGTTGAATAAAATAATTCAATAATTAATTTATTTCTAATATTTAAATAAGTATTATTAGATATATCTGTATTTTTTAAAATATCTTCAATTTCATTAATTTGTAAAAAATTAGGCAACTTTTTTGTTTTTTTAGGATTTTTAATATTTTTAAATAAATTTTTATCATAATAATTTTTAATATTTAAATAATTATAAAAACTTCTAAGAGAACTTAAATGTCTAGAAATAGTAGAAGAAGAATATTTAAGATCATCCAAATGTCTTAAATATGCCCTTATATCTTCTTTTTTTATATCTAAATCACTATAATTATTTATATAAAAAAAATTAAAATATTCTTCTAAATCATTTTGATAATTAATAATTGTCTTATCGGAATAATTTTTTTCTTTTTTTAAAAAATTTAAAAAATTAAAAATAATTTTATCCATAGTACCACCATATATATTATACTACAAAAAAAGAAGAAAAATCTATTTTCTTCTTTTGAAATCTGGTTGATAAAATTCTTCAGATAATTCTTTAAAATCTTCATCATAAATTCCAAATTCATCTAATACATAATCATCAATTTCATCATTGTTAATTGAATCATCAATTATTTTAAAATCACCATTTTTCATTGCTTCTAAATATTCTTCTTTTTCCTCTTTTTCTTCTTTTAAACATAATTTTTTATAATAATTAGAACAAAACATAGCTAAGCAATGAAAATGTAAATATGAAAACACTGACTCATATTCGCCAATTTTATTTTTTCGACTATCATATATTAATCTTTCAAATATGTTATTTAAATCATTAGAAATAATATTTTCTAAGTTAGTTTCACCATCAGAAAATTGTAAAGCCTTATTATTATAATAAGAATTCACATGATTAACTAAAACATTAAGTTGTTCAGATACTCTATAATAATTTTTAAATTTATTATAAAAGCTAGATATAAAATCAGTATTAAATTTTTGTGATTGAATAAAATTGCGTAAATACTGGTCATCAAAAAATTTAAAATCATCACGATATGCAACACCAAAAGGTTCATGTAAATATTTCTCTACTCCATTATTTTTATATGAAATTACTATTTTCTTTTTTATATCAATTAAATCTAAGTATCCTTCTGGTACATATTTTTTGGCCAAATACTCTCTTAGTTTTTGTTCATTTTCAAAGCCTTTATCAGTAATTCCTTTTCCCGTTGTAAATTCATCAATTATTTGTAATTTATTAAATTTATCAGGGATATGTTTAAATGAATCTTTTCCTTTTTTAAAGGCTAAATGATAATTAGGCATATTTTTCTCCTTTTTCTAATTCTAATTTTTTCTGTTTATATTTTCCAAAGCCCATTAATTCTTTATTAATAAAAATTACTAAATTTCTTTTTTCTTCATAACTTAATTTTTTTATTAAATTTATTAAACTCTCATTAATTAATATTATATTATTCATAACAGATTTTTGATTAAATAATGAAACTAATTTTTTTAAGACAATACTATCTGTATTTATAAATTTATTATAAACATGATTACAAATTTCTGGCATAGATGATACTTCTAATATTAAATCATATAATGATTTATTACTAAGAAGTTCTTTTTGTCCTTCAAAAATAATTTCACTATTAAATTTTTTAGTATAAATATAATTTGCTTTATTATTTTCTTTAGTCTTTTTAAATTCGGTAATAACTAAAAAACCATTAAGATCTTTTTCACTATATATATTTAAATTAATTAATGCTTCTTTTAACTCATCAGCATCTTTATATTTAGAAGTAAAATGATCAATATCATTATAATTATCAGGAATTTTATTGTTATTTAATGGCCCAATTAAAAGAGGAAAAACATTATTTTTATTTTTTCTTATTGATAAATAATATTTATTTTCTGTTTTCATTTTTCCCAACTCCTTCAAATGAGGAAATATGTTACCATATAAATAATTATTTGTCAACTATATTTTTTGATTTTATATTATGAAGTAAAAAATTATTAATATCAGAAATTATCATGTTCTTTTTCTTATTTTTTAAAATTGAATGATTAACACCACTTATTTTTTCTAATATTTTACAATTTGATAAACAGGAATTATAAGCATATACAGACGATTCTATTGGCGCAATCAAATCATCATTGCCATGAATAATAAGAATAGGAACTTTTACTTTTTTAATACAATCATAACAATTATCTATAAGTTTAATAAATTCTTTGGAAACAGATACAGGGAATTTAGTAAAACGAGAAATTAATTGTTTTTTGGAATATCCATCTAATATATTTGGTAATTTTTTTAAAGATGATACAATATCTAAATTATTATCTTTAAAAACCATATATTTAAAAGCTGGTGAAAGTAAGACAACTTTTGTTATTTCTTTATATTTGGATGCTAAGTAAGAAGCAATTACCCCACCCATAGAATGACCAATTACATAAATTTTCGTATAGCCATTATCTAATAAAAATTTTATCATATCATCAGATTGTTTTAACCAATCTTTATATGTTAAATGATCAAATTCATAATAATCATCATGTCCTTTTAAAGTATAAGAATAAGTGTCAAAATTATAATTTAACTCTAAACTTCTTTGTAATTCTTCTAAATCAAATATTCCACCCGCAATGCCATGAATTAAAAGCACGGCTTTTTTAAATATTCTCATTTTCATTCCATAACTTTTCTTGTTCTTTATCAATATCAAGTCTTTGATAAATATTTTCAATATCACTTACAATTATGTTATCTTCAATATTAAATTCATCAATATTTTCAAAATATTTTGGTACTTCTTTATTAAATGCTTTAAAAATTAATTTCGGTTTATCAGTTAAAAATGGTAATAATAGAGTTGCTCCTTTTAATATTACTTCACTTAAATTATATAATACAATATCTAAGTTTTTATTATTTTCTTCTTTTGCTAATATCCAAGGCTCTGTTTCGTCAATATATTTATTTGAACGATTAAAAATTCCTAAAACTCCTTCAAGAGCATGAGAAATATCCAATTTTTCCATATCTTTAAAAATATAATTTATTTGTTTTTTAATATCATTTTGAAAATTTTTACCTAATTCATTTTCTAAATTATCAGTAATTTTGGCTATTTGTCCATTTCGATATTTTTTAATCATTGATACAGTACGCGATACTAAATTACCGACACTATTGGCAAGATATGCATTAAAAGATTTTAAAAATAATTCTTGAGTATATATACCATCTGCTCCAAATGGTACTTCTTTTATAAGATACAATCTAATTGGATCACTACCATAATACTTATATAAAATTCTTGGATCTAAAACATCTTTAGAAACATTCTTTTTACTTTTAGATAGTTTATCACCACCAAATAGTAACCAACCATGTCCTAAAATTTTCTTTGGCAATGGTAAATCTAAAGCCATAAGTAAAGCTGGCCATATAATAGCATGAAATCTAACTATTTCTTTTCCGACAACATGAACATCAGCAGGCCAATATTTTTGGAATTTTTCATCATTATCACTGAAAGCGCCAAGAGCCGAAATATAATTAGACAAAGCATCAACCCAGACATAAACGGTATGTTTTTTATCAAAAGAAACTGGTATACCCCATTTAACTGAAGTCCTAGATATACATAAATCTTTAAGACCATCTTTTAAGAAATTATTTACCATTTCATTAACACGAGATTTAGGTAATAAAAACTCAGGATTTTCATTATATAAATTTAAAATTTTATCGGAATATTTACTTAATTTAAAAAAGTATGATTCCTCTTCTTCTTCGTGAACATCTCTTCCACAATCCGGACATTTTCCATCAACTAGCTGAGCCTCTGTCCAAAAAGATTCACATGGTGTACAATACCAACCTTTGTAAACTGATTTATATATCTCATCTTTTTCATATAATTTTTCTAATATTTTAGTTACAACATCAATATGTCTCTGATCGGTAGTTCTTATAAAATCGTCATATGAAATATCTAACATTTTCCATAATTCTTTGGCATCATCAACTATTTCATTTAAATATTCCATTTCTGTTTTACCGGCTTCTTTAGCAAGTGTGGCAATTTTTTGACCATGTTCATCTGTACCAGTTAAATAAAAGACATCTTTTTTTAACATTCTATTAAACCTAGCAATAGCATCACATGCTACAGTAGTATAGCAATTTCCTAAAGTGAATTTTCTACTTGGATAATAAATAGGTGTTGTTATATAAAATTTTTCTTTCATAAAAATTCCTCCTTTTAAATAATTATACCATGTCTTATAAAAAAATAGAAATGAAAAAAAATGTAAAATACAAATTATAGCTAGGAAAATTAAATATTTTTTGATATAATTTTATAGTATAAGGAGATACATATTATGATTATTAAAGAATTAGATTTGTTTGAATTTGATGCTTTTGTTAAAAATCATCCATTAAAAAGTTACCATCAAACTACCAATTATGCCCTTTTAATGGCCGAAAATGGTTATGAGTACGAATTTATTGGCTATGTTGATTATAATAATAATATCAAAGCAGCTGCTTTAATTTTATATAAAAAAATTGGTTGGAAATCATATTATGGATATTCTCCCAAAGGATTTTTAATCGATTATTTTGATTCAAATCTTTTAAAATATTTTACAATTGATATTAAAAAATATTATGAAAAGAAAAATTTTGTATTTATTAAAATTAATCCCGAAATTGCAATTGGCGAAATTAAAAAAATAGCTAAAGATAAATATGATTGCATTTATAATAACAATACTAAGATAATAAATTATTTAGAAAATAATGGTTACAAACAACTTAAAGAAATAAATCCCTTTGAATGTTTAATTCCCAAATATAATGGTGTAATTAATTTAGAAAATTTTGAACTTGCTAAAACTCAGAAAAATGTGCGAAATAAAATTCGCAAATGTTATAAAAAAGGATTAGTATTAGAAAAAGCATCTTATGATAAAATTAATATTTTATATAATTTTATCAGGAGTAAAAAAAGTAATCGTGATGCTAAATATTATAAAGATTATTTTAATATATTTAATAAAGACGATTTAATTGATTTATTTTTAGTAAGAATTGATTATGAAAAGTATTTACTAAATGTTCAAAAAGAATATAACGAATATACTAAAATAAATTCTCAATTAAATGAATTAATTAAAAATAATCCAAGTCCAAGTAATTTAAATAAAAAAATGGAATCAGATAAAGTCCTTAATAATATTAAAAATGCTATTATTGAAGCAACTAACGGAGTTAGAACTCAAGATATAAATAAATATATAGCTGGAGCATTAGTAATTAAATATGGAAATCGTATATTTTTTGTAATTAGTGGATTTGACAAAAACTATAGTGCTTTTAATGCAAATTATTTCCTTCATTACGAAATCCTAAATTATTATAAAGATCAATTTAAATTTGCTGATCTAAATGGCTTATCTGGTAATTTTTCTAAAAATAATCCTTATTATGGATTAAATAAATTTAAATTATCTTTTAATCCTCGAGTTTATGAATTTATTGGGGAATTTGATCTTATTATAAATGAAAAAAAATATAATAAATTATTAAATTCCAATAAATTAAAAAAAGAATTTAAAAAAGATTAATAATAAATTAATCTTTTTTATTTTGACAATATTCTTTTTTTAACAAATAATATTTTTGATGATAATCATAAATTTTGTTAGCAATATCAGGTAATATCTTTTCATAATTATTTTGACCTTCATTAGTAAGTATAGCAACATAATAAGGATTTTTATCATAAGTAATTCCCATATCATGAAAAACTGTATTATAATAGCCATATTTATGTACAGCGGTAATTTTTTTATCCTTAAATGTTAAATAGTTATAATTATCATTTGTAAAATAAGTATATAAATCTTTACCATATTTTTTATTGTTTAACAATTTATATAACTCTTTTAAATAAATTTCAGCATCATGAATATCAATTGAAGCATAATAATTATTGTCTTTTATATAATAATTTAAACCTAAACTTTTTTGAAAATTAGCAACATTATCAAAGCCCATATTATCAACTAATAACAAGTGCGCCCTGTTATCACTATTTTCTATTAAATATTTTAAGACATCTTTATAAGTTAAAGAATCAATATTAGCAGAATTTATATTTTTACTCTTATTTAAATTAATAGAATTTAAATTAGATAAATGATCATTTAAAGAAATTTTATTTTCTTCGACATTTTTATATAAAAGTAATACATCAGCTATTTTAATTACACTGGCAGAATAATAACTCTCTTCTTCGTTATATTTAAAAGTTTTTTTAGTTTTAATATCTTCATAAAAAACAGATGTGTGATACTTTTTTAAAAAGTTAGTAAGCTCATTATCTATATCTATTGTTGAAAAAGATGTATCATTATTTTTAAGACATTTATCATAGTTATTTTGTATTTTCTTTTTATTATAATTTGAAATAATTAAAAATACACCAATTATAATAATACTTAAAATTAATAATTTAGAAAATAGAGTTAATTTTATTTTTTTCATAATCTATATTTCTTGAACAACGGCAATTATCATTGGTTTACATTCCGTTTCATGATATAAATACTTGCCTAGTTCTTCTCTAATTTCTACTTTTATTTTACTATAATCTACATAATTATGATTAGTATTTCGCTCAATTACTTCTAAAGATATCTTTTTAATTTCTTCTACCATTTCTTTAGAATCTTTAACATATATAAAACCTCTTGTTGTCACTTCTGGACCAATGAGAATTTCTTTGGTCTTTTTATTTAAAGTAGCACTTATTAGAACAATACCACTTTCCCCTAACATTTCGCGATCTTTTAATACAAGTTCCCCAACATCATCAGAGGCATTTCCATCAATTAAAACATCATTTACTTTAATACTTTCAAATTTATCAATTAATTTTCCATCAACAAAATTTACTACTTCGCCATTTTGCTTTAAAATAATATTATCTTTATTTATACCAATTGCAGATGCTAAGTTAGCATTTTCTACCATATATCTATATTCACCTTTTACTGGCATATAGTATTTAGGATTTAATAATTTTAACATTAGCAGTAAATCTTCTGAAGAAGCATGATGTAATATTATTTTGTCTTGAGGTATAGAAATAGTTTTTCCACCAATTCGTGCAATTTCATCTTCAAGTTTTACTAATTTTTTTTCAACATGATCATATCTAGGTTCAGCAAAAACAACTGTATCACTATTTTTTAAGTTAATAAATTTATCATATCCATTCACAATTCTATCAACTGATGCATAAGGTTTTTCTTTATCATCTCCAATTAAAATTATCGAATTATTATCTTTGATATTTAAAAGATCACCTACATAAGAATCGTCAAAAGTTAAATATCCTTCTTTTTTCGAAAATTGAACTACATTTTGTAATTTTTTACCCATAATAACTATCTTACGATGAGAATTTATCATACTATCAAAAATTTCTTGAATTGTATAAATATGATTTGGCAGGATGGAAAAAATTACCCTACCTTCACTTCTATTAATTGTGTCTTTAAAAAAGTCTGTTAATCTATGATTTGGTGAAGTAAAACCGCTGCGCTCAGAAAAAACTGATTCGGAAAGTAAGCATAAAACTCCTTGTTTTCCGATATAACTTATTTTTCCAAGATCCATAGCATAATGATTATTCATACGAGAATCAATTAAAAAATCACCAGTATAAGCAATTATTCCATCTTTAGTATTAACAATATACATAACACTATCGGGAGCAGAATGAGAAACACTTACTGGAAATATACTACAAGATTTAAAGCTCAATTTCTTATGAGGAGTAATTTCAATTATATTTTTTTCAGGTACTCCTTCATTAAGTAAAACAAATTTAGTAAATTTTGTAGCATAGATTTTTATATCGGGTATTAGATTAATTAAATCAGATACAGCTCCCATATTTTCATAATGACCATGGGTGATAAAAACCCCTTTAATTTTCTTTTTATTTTTTACTAAATAATCAAAATCAGGAATAATATAGTCTATCCCATATAGATTTTCTTTAGCATATTTAAGTCCACAATCAAAAACATAAATATCATTATTTACTTCAATTATGTATGTATTTTTCCCATTTTCATTTAGCCCACCCAGACTAAAAATTTTAATTTTGCTCATTTAAACATCTCTTTTCTAATTTTTTTTAAAGTTAAAACAGTAAGATAATTATATCAAAAAAAATATAAAAAGTCCATATTTCCCAATTATAAAAAATAATAAATCAATCAAAAAATAATTTGAAAAATTTCAAATTATTATAATTTTTTTAAATATTCATTAATTTCGTCAAGGGAAAAACCTTGAGAATATAATTTGGATTTTAATATATTTTTTACTTTATTAATATCAGTTTCTTTTTTTTCTATTTTCCTTAATAATATACTAGCTTTTTTAGAAATAACATCATTACTTGAAAACTCAAATTGATTTATATATTTATCAATATCTTTTTTTTCATATCCTAAATTAATTAAATAATTAGTAATTTTTTGTTTTAAAATAAATGTAGAATAATTATGATTTGTTTTAATTTTTTTTCCAATTATTTTTTTGATTTTTTCATTAAATATTTCTTTATCAATAGTATTTAAATATTCTAATATTTCCCCTTCATCAAAACCTAAACATATTAAATTATTTATAATTTTTTTCGGACCATTTAAAGTTAAATTAATCTGATCATTAATATATGATTTAATGTAAGTTTTTTTATTTAAAAAATTATTCTCTTTTAATTTAATTATAGTATTTTTGATTATATCTTCACTAAATTCGTTCTTTTTTAAATAATCTTCAATTTCTTTTTCACTTCTTAATTTTTTAGTTATATATTTTATCGATAAATAATAACTTTTTAAATCATCATTTTCTTTAATTATTTTCGTAAGTTCAGATGGATTTATATTTTTTTTAGATATTAAATTATATTTTACTATTATATCATCATATAAAATAACGCTTTTAGAATCTATTATAACTTCATATTCATTACCCTTTAATTTTTTAAATTTTTCGATTTTCATTATATTTTTTACATTCTTCATCAAGTTCAGCAAAAAGATTATTAACATCTGCTTCATTCTTAATTCTTGCTCCGCTTGCTAAAGGATGTCCTCCCCCATTATATTTAGATGCAACTTGATTGATAATTGGTCCTCGTGAGCGAATATTAACTTTAAATAATTCATTTTTTTCATCATAAATAACTAAGGCCCACGCTAATATTTCTTTTATATAATTAAAATTATTTACTAAATTAGAAGGGGTTGAAATATCAACTCCATATTCTAAAATATCTTCTTTAGAAATTTTAAGATAAGCAAAATTATTTTCTGTAACATTTAAATGAGTAGCAATAAAACCTTGAAATCTAATTTCGGAAAAAGGACGCATATATAAATTATTATAAAGAGATATAATATCAATTTTAGAATATTCTAATAATTTAGAAACTAATAAAAATGTTTTGGCAGATGTATAAGATAATGAAAAACGCTCACTATCAGATACAATTCCCATAAATAAATTTTCGGCCGTTTTTTTAGGTAATTTTAAATTTGTATCAAATATAAGCTCAGCAATCATTTGACAAACACTAGATGCTTTATCATCAATCCATTCTATATTACCCATTTTATCTTCAAAAGGATGATGGTCTATTTTAATAATATCTTTATATTTTTTAAAATCAATACCATCAATTCTAGAAATATTAGGAACATCTAAAACAATAAGTAAAGGATTTTTAAGTTTTTCTTCATCTACTTTATCGAGTTCACCAAAATATTTAAAACGCGAAATACCTTTACCTATAGCATAAACTTTCTTATTTTTAAAAGTTGCTTTTATTGATTCTTTTAAAGCAGTAGTAGATGCAATGGCATCGGGATCAGGTCCTATATGTCTTGCAATCACAATTTCATCATGGCTTTTTATACTTTTAAAAATTTTTCTTTTTAATGTTCCTATATTCATTTTATACTCCTTTTTATTTTACTAAATCATAAGTATCTAAAGCAATCATTAATTCTTCATTAGTAGGAATTATATAACAAGGTATTTTAGAAGTATCTTTAGTGATTTTAGTTAATTTACCTCTGACATTATTTTTTTCATCATCACATTCTACACCTAAAATTTTTAAACCATCCATTATATCCTTGCGTATTTTAACGGAATTCTCACCTACACCAGCTGAAAAGACAATTGCATCAACACCTTCAAGTTCTACATAATATTTGGCTATATAATCAATTATTCTTCTAACATACATTTTATTAGTTAAGATACATCTTTGGTTTCCTTCTTTAATACCATCTTCAATATCTCTTGAATCAGAAGAAATACCACTTATTCCTAGTAAACCACTTTCTTTGTTGAGAATTTTATCAATTTCTTCGGCAGTAAAATTTTCTTTTTGCATTAAATAAGTAATAATTGTGGCATCGATATCACCGCAACGAGTTCCCATAATTATTCCCGCATTAGGGGTAAGACCCATCGAAGTATTAACACATTTTGAATCTTTTATAGCACTGATAGATCCACCACTACCAATATGACAAGTAATGATTTTTGAATTTTTAGTATTAAGTATTTCGGCCATTTTCAAAGCCAGATATTTATGAGATGTACCATGGGCACCATAGCGTCTTATTTTATATTTAGTATATAATTCATATGGTAGCGCATATAAATATGTCTCCTCTTTCATAGTTTGATGAAATGCAGTATCGAAAACTGCTACCTGTATAGCATTTGGCATAACTTCTTGACTGGCTTTTATTCCAATAATTGCTGCAGGATTATGAAGTGGTGCCAACGAAGATAATTCAGATATTTTCTCAACAACATCGTTATCAATTATTACACTTTTATCAAAATAAGAACCACCTTGAACAATTCGATGACCAACACCTTTGATTTCATTTAAATCTTTTACAGATTTATAATTTATTAATTCTTCTGTTAAAATCTCAAAAGCTTGTTTATGATTTTTAAGTTCCATTTCCTTTTTTATTTTTTCATCATTAATTTTAATTGTATAAAAAGAATTATCAATACCTATTCTTTCAAATACTCCGGAAATTAATACTTTTTCTTCTGGTAATTCAAATAATTGAAATTTTAATGATGAACTACCACAATTTACTGATAATATTTTCATATATTCTCCTCTTTCTTTATTTAATATCAAATTCTAAGACTTTACAATTAGGAACTTTAAATTTTAAAAAATCAATATTAGGATTATAACCCTTAATAACAAAATTTAATGCCCTAATAGTTGCACCATGTGACACTACTAAAACAGTCTTATCACTATAATTTTCTTTTAGCATTTCCATAAAATTTTGAGATCTTTTAAATAAATCTTGGACTTTTTCTACCCCATAATCACCAGAATTTAAATCATAATTCCAATAATCTCCAGCAGCATAAATTGAGAAATCTTTTCCTTCAAATTCTCCCATATTTCGTTCGATTAATCTTTTATCGAATACTATATTGACATCGGTAATAATTTTAGCTGTTTGAAATGCTCTTTTTAAAGGACTAGTAAAACATATATCAATTTTATCTTTAATTTTTGTTTTAACAATTTTTGCTTGCTTAATACCTTCATTATTTAAAGGAATATCAGAATCACCTTGAATTAATCCCAGCTTATTCCAATCAGTTTGACCATGTCTTACTAAATATAACTTCATATATTTCCTTCCTAAGATTTAAAAAGTCTCTATATAATTATACAAAAAAAAAATAAATATATCTAGACTATTTTTGTTGTAATTAAAAATTAAACAAGTTAAATTCTTGTTTAATCTATTTCTACCTTATCGATATCGTCTAAATATTCTAATTGCTCATTAACAATAGCTTTGATTTTTCTTTTATAAGCTGCCACTTTTCTTTTTATGGCATCAGCCTCAAGCTCTGCTTGTTCCGCTTTAAGTAAAGCCTCATTTATAATCCTAGAAGCATTATTTTTAGCTGTTTGAATGACTTGATTACTCTCTTCCCTGGCCATTTTTTTAATATTTGCAGATGTTTCTTCGGCCGCCATCATTGCTTTATTTAAAGAATCCACTAAATTATCAAAATAATCTAATTTTTCTTTAGTTTCTTTTAATTCTTGTTCTTTAACTTTTAGGGCATTTAAAAGATTACTATATCTCATAGTAACTTCATCAATAAATTTATCAACTTCAGTTTTATCATAGCCTTTAAAACTAGTATTAAACTTATTCATAATACGCCCTTTTCTATTTTATTACCATTCTACTTCTTCATCTTTTGGTTTTTCTTCTTTACCATCTTCAGTTATTTTTCCTTGAATGTTTACATTATTTGGTGTACATAAATATATACCATTGCCAATTTTTTGTAATTCTCCGCCAATTGCATAAACTGTACCACTTAAAAAATCAATTATTCTTTTAGCTTGTGCGGAAGTAACTCTTTTTAAATTTACAACAACGCTATTTCGATTTTTTAAATGATCAGCAATTTGTTGAGATTCAGAATTTGCACGAGGTTCAATTAAAATCATTTTGCTGCCAGTTTTATCTGCTTCTTTTAAAGCCTCACTTTCAGACATTACATAATAACTATCTTCTATATTATCTTTATCTTCACCATCGGAAAATAATGCTTTTTTTAAATTTTTTAGTGCCATTGTTCATTCCTCCAATTATATCTAGTATCATTTTATCATTATTATATAATTTTTACAAACCTTTTTTTTAATTTTTAAATGCACTTAACATATTTGACACTAAATCAATATTATCTATTACATCATTTATTTTATCTGTCGGCCTAATTTTATATTTATCTTTCATATCTGATTCAAATGTTTTAAAATTATCAGAGTTACGATTAAGCATTTTAATATAATTAGAATTATTTTTTAGATATTCGTATAGTTTTTTCCCATTTTTAATTTCAAATTGCGTTCTTAATTGCATTATTAATCCTCAAAAAATTTATTAATTGGTCGAGTATTAGATGGCCCTTTAGCAGCATTTATTACCGATGAAGAAGTATTTTTAGTAGTTAGTTCCTGAATTACTCCTAAGGCTTTTTGAGCAGTATTAATATGCTCTTGAATAGAATTCATATCAATATTTTTAATAATTTTAGGAATTGACGACATATTTAAAGAAGAGTTAGTTTTTGTTTGCGAACTTTTTAAATATTTATCCCAACTTCTATTATCTTCTCCATAAATATCATACATTTCAAAAAATTTTTGCCAAGTCATAGAACCATTATTAACATAATCGTTAAGTTCAGGATGACTGGAAGCAAATTTTTTAAATTCATCTTTTTTTGACATAAAAACCACCTACTATAATTTATGATTTTAGTAAGTGGTTTAATACTAAATTTTAAATTCATCAATAAAATCAGAAATAGTTAATTCTTTAATCTTCTCTTCTTTTTTTTCTTTTATATTTTTTTCTTCTGTTTTATCTTTTTCTTCTTCAAAACTAATTTTTTCTTCTCCATAAATAATATATGGTTTAATTATTTTTTTAGATACAACATTAGAAAAAGTATTAGTTAAATCTTTAATAGGTACATCACTTGTTTTTATACTTATTAAATCTTCATCTGTTTTAAGACCAATATTACTTTTAGAAGTAGTTAATAATCCCGATGTTAATTTTATATCGACTGTTTTTAATTTTTTAAATAACATATTTCCTTTTTTGGCTCTAGTTAAAGTATTTAAAGAATCCAGTTTTATTCTTTTTAAACCATTAGAATTATTAAAGATAACTAAGTATTCTTTTTCACCTATATTAGAAGCAAATACTACTTTATCATCTTTTAAATTAATTCCTTTAACTCCACTTGCTTTTATACCTACTATTGGAATTTCCTTTGATGAATATCTTAAATAATAACCATTATTAGTGACAATTAAACTATCATTAGTATCCGTTGTAATAAATAATAATTCATCATCATTTTTAAGTTTAATAGCAGTCATTGGCTTAGAAAAACGAGTGACAAACATGTCTTTAAGATAAGTTCTTTTTACTTGACCATTCTTTGTAAACATCGTTACGATATCTTTATCATTATAAATAAGGGATCCAATAATTGTCTCTTTTGATTCAATATTTCTTAAATTATTTACATGTTTACCCAGTTCTTTCCATTTACATTCGGCTATTTCATGAACAGGAATAAATAAATATCTTCCTAAAGATGTAAATAATATTAAATTAGATAAAGTGTCTGTTTCATATACATGAGTAATAAAATCACCAGGTTTTAAAGTTGTTTCATCATTCTTGGCAGCATAACTCTTAGGAGATACTCTTTTTAAGTATCCTTCATTAGTAACTATAACATAAGTTTTAACTTTAGGAATTAAATGTGTTTTTTCTAATTTTATATCAGTTATTTCATCATGTATTTCTGTGCGTCTTTCCGTAGCATATTCTTTTTTAATCTTTTTAAGTTCATGTTTCATAACTTCTTTTAATTTTTCAGGATCATTTAAAATACTTTCCAAGGCATTGATGAATTGAGTTAATTGTTCTAACTTACTTTCTAATTCTGATACATCAGTATTAGTTAATTTATATAATTGTAAATCGACAATAGCCTCAGCTTGTTCCATAGTAAAATCATAGTTGTTAACTAAATTGATTTTAGCATCAGCTTTATTTTTAGATGCTCTAATTGTTTTTATTACATCATCTAAAATATCTAAGGCTTTAATTAATCCTTCTATAATATGTAAATTTGTTTTATAATTTAAAAGATCAAATTCACTTCGTTTAATTATAACTTCTTTTTTGTGAGCAATATAAGCGTCTAAAATTGCTAAAATGCCTAATGTCATTGGTCGCCTATTAACAATTGCTACCATATTGTAGTTATAAGAAATAGAAAGATCAGTATTTTTAAGCAAATAATTAAGAATTATTTCTTTTTTAACACCTTTTTTAAGATCAATAGCAATTCTTAAACCATCTTTATCAGTTTCATCTCTAACTTCAGCAATTCCTTCAATTTTTTTATCAATACGAATATCATCTATTTTTTTAACAAGATTTTGTTTGTTGACATCAAAAGGAATTTCGGTCACTATTATTTGCTCTTTAGATTGAGATTTTACAAATTCTACTTTACTTCTAACAATAACTTTACCTCGTCCAGTTTTAAAAGCATCAATAATGCCATTTTTACCCTCGACAATTCCACCAGTTGGAAAATCTGGACCTTTTACAATATCTAAAATTGTTTCCAAACGACAATTAGGAGATTCAATTCGTTTGATAGTAGCATCAATTATTTCCCCTAGATTATGTGGGGGAATATTTGTTGCATAACCAGCAGATATTCCGTTAGTACCATTTACAAGTAGATTAGGAAATTTTGCCGGCAATACAGTTGGCTCTAAAAAACGATCATCAAAGTTAGGAGCAAAAGCTACAGTATTTTTATCTAAATCTTTTAAAAGCTCAATACTAATTTTGGAAAGTCGAGCCTCAGTATAACGATAAGCGGCTGGAGAATCGCCATCCATCGAACCATTATTACCATGAATATCAACTAGAATTTCATTTTGTTTCCACCATTGACTCATTCTTATCATAGCATCATATACAGATGAATCACCATGCGGATGATATTTACCTAAAACTGAACCAACAGTATAAGCACATTTTACATAACCTTTTTCATATGTATTATTATTTTTATACATATCAAAAAGTATTCTTCTTTGAACAGGTTTTAAACCATCTCTTACATCTGGTATCGCTCTATCTTGAATTATTTCTTTAGCATAGGCTCCAAATCGCAAGCCCATAATTTCTTCTAAAGCATAATCTTGTATTCTATTTAAAACATCTTTTGTATCATTTTTCATATATTCTTCCTACCCTCTATAATCATCTTCTAATGTAAATTCAACATTTTCATTAATCCATTCTTTACGCGGTTCAACTTTATCACCCATTAAGACATTTACTCTTCGATCAGCAAGGGCAGCATCATTAATATTTACCCTAATAAGGGTACGACAATCTGGATTCATAGTAGTTTCCCATAGTTGATCAGGATTCATTTCACCTAAACCTTTGTATCTTTGAACAGTACATTTTCCAGTATTTTTACTTTTTATTTCATCCAATTCTTCATCAGAATAAGCATAGAAATGTTTTTTGCCATAATCAATTTTATAAAGAGGTGGAAGAGCAATATAAAGTTTTCCTGCTTCAATTAAACCACGCATATAATTGTAGAAAAAAGTAAGAAGTAAAATTTGGATATGGGCACCATCTACATCAGCATCGGTCATAATTATTACTTTATCATAATTAGAATCTTTAACGACAAAATCCGAACCGACTCCTGCCCCAATAGTATGAATCATTGTATTTAATTCTTCATTCTTTAAAATCTCACTCATTGATGCTTTTTGCGAATTTAAAACTTTACCTTTAAGAGGTAGTATAGCTTGAAATTTTCTATTTCTTCCTGCTTTAGCTGAACCACCTGCTGAATCTCCCTCTACTAAAAATAATTCGTTTATTTTGGGATTTTTTGCTTGGGCTGGGGAAAGTTTTCCTGATAAATTTTTTTCAATTGCTTTTTTTGACTTACCATTTCTCGCTTCTTCTCGTGCTTTTCTAGCCGCTTCTCTTGCCATTTTTGATTTTAATGCTTTGTCGATTATTAAAAGAGCAACATCTTTATTTTCTTCTAAGAAGAAAGATACATTATCATAAACTATTCCTTCGACAACACTTCTTGCTTCAGGTGTTCCCAGTTTTCCCTTAGTTTGTCCTTCAAATTGTAATAGATTTTCAGGAATTTTTAAACTTATTACGGCCGCTAATCCTTCTCTTATATCGCTACCATCAAATGAACCCTCTTTAGATTTAATTAAATTATTATTTTTGGCATAATCATTAAACGCTTTGGTAATTCCTGTCTTAAAACCAACTTCATGTGTTCCACCATCAGATGTTCTAACATTATTAACGAAAGATAAAATACTTTCATTATAACTATTATTATATTGTAAAGAAACATCAACTATTATATTATTTTTTTTGCCACTAAAACTCAAAACATCATTTAAAGTTGTTTTATGTTGATTTATATATTCTACAAAAGAATGAATACCTTTTTCATAATGATAAACATCATGTCTATCATCTTCTAAATCATTAACTTCAATGGTAAGCTCTGGTACCAAAAAGGCAGATTCTTGTAGTCTTTCACATAAAGTAGTATAAGAAAATCTTGCATTTTTAAATATATTTTCATCAGCTTTAAATGTAACTTCCGTTCCTGTTTTATTTGTATTACCAATTACCTTTAGTGGGCTTTTAACTTTTCCCCCATTTTCAAATTCAATTTCCGCAATTTTTCCATCATGATGAATTGTTACTTTCATATAACTAGATAAAGCATTTACAACTGATGCTCCTACTCCATGAAGTCCACCAGAGACTGTATAGCCTTCACTAGTAAATTTACCACCAGCATGTAAAACAGTAAAAATAACTTCGGGTGTAGACTTACCAGAGGCATGCATACCAATAGGAATACCTCGACCATTGTCTTTAACTGTAATTGAATTATCTTTATTTATAGTTACTTTAATATTATTACCAAAACCATTTATAACTTCATCCATTGCATTATCAACAATTTCCCAAGCCATATGATGTAGTCCTCTATTATCTGTACTACCAATATACATTCCCGGTCTTTTTCTTACTGCTTCAAGTCCTTCTAATATTTTAATTGAACTCTCATCATATTTTTTCATATTATCACCATAATTTATTTTATCATAAAATTTTATTTTAGCAAAATAAAAAGAGCTTTCGCTCTTAGTTATTATTGTTATCATTTAATTTTGGTAAATCAATATTTCCAGAATTCTTTTGATTATTTGATACAAATACCGAACTAAATTGATCTGGTTGTGGATTTGATTCTTTATTTGGTTGTGGCTCACTTGGAGTCGCTTGGTTTAATAAATCATCAATACTTGGAAGTTTAACTTCATTATTTTCTTGTGGGCTAACAGAAGAAACTGGTGAAGGATTAACAGTATTATTGTCATTATTTACTGGTACTTGCATAGGATCTTCAGTTTTTACTTCAGGGATTTCAGGTATCACTGGAGTACTTGGTGAAACTGGAGTTTCATTTGCCATATTATTTAATCCTTGACTAGCAAATATATTAGTTTCATCATTATCATTTAAAACTGGATTAGTAATATTTTCATTAATTACTGGATCACTTGTAATAGGAGTATTTTGTTCATTTGATATTGAAGAAACTGGTGAAGAATCAGATACACTTGGTGAAACTGGAGTATCAACTGAAACATTAGGCTCTACATTTGGCATAGCTTGTTCACTTTGCATATCAGGAGTAATCATAACTCCATCAGTTATATTATTAGCATCAGCAACAGTAACTGGGCCATTTGTCACATTGTTTCCAGCATTCATAATATCTTGATTCATATTATTATTTATTTGATTTGCTTGAGCAGCCTCTTGATTTGTTTTATTTTTTTCTTTCTTTTTCTTTTTTTCTCCACTTAATAATAAAATCAAAAATAATAAAGCTAAAATTGCTATTATCACAAAAATTCCTATTGTAAAGTACCTACTATTATATACTTTCATAATATAGTCCATACTTTAACTCACCTACCTTTTATTCTATTAATAGAATAACATAACAAATATAAAAATACAAGAAAATATTTTATTTTTCTTCATAATCACAATCAAGGCATTTTTTCTTGTTATTTTTAATTGTTAAAATTCCATTACATTTTGGACATTTTTCTTTAATTGGTAAATCCCAAGTGGCAAATTTACATTTCGGATAATTAGTACATCCATAAAATACTTTTTTTCTTTTAGTTATTTTTTCGATAATTTTACCATCACATTTTGGGCAGTCCATAATTTCTTTTATTTCTTTCTTTTCTTTTTTAATATATTTACATTCAGGATAGTTTGAGCAAGCTACAAATTCTCCATATTTACCATTTCTTTTGACCAAATCTGAACCACATTCTGGACATATTTCTCCAGTTTTTTCTGGTTCTTTTTTCTCCATATTTTTAAAGGCTATATCAACAAGTGGTTCAAATTCTTTCCAAAATTCTGCTAATACTTCTTTAGAAACATATTTTGCCTCTGCAATTTCATCTAATTCTTTTTCCATTTTAGCGGTATATTTTACATTGATAATACTGGAAAAAAATTCTTGTAATTTATCTGTTGTTACTATACCAATCTCAGTAGGAATAAATTTTTTATGATCAATTTTACAATAATTTCTTTCTCTTAAAGTATCAATAATTTTAGCATAAGTTGAAGGTCTTCCAATTCCTAATTTTTCCATTTCTTTTATTAAACTAGCTTCGGTATATCTTGGTAATGGTTTAGTTAAATGTTTTATACCTTCTATTTTATCCGCAACTAAAATATTAGTTTTATAGTTTGCAAAATCAGGAAGTTTAACTTCATCTTTAGATTCATAATCTCCATAAACTTTTAAGTATCCATCAAATTTTATAATACTACCAGTTGCTTTAAATAAATAGCCATTATTTTCTAAAGCAATTACTGTAGATAATACTTTAGCATTTTTCATAAGTGATGAAAGAGCCCTTTTATAAATTAAAGAATATAATTTAAATTCATCATTTGTTAAGTATTTTTTTACACTTTCAGGTGTTCTTTTAATACTAGTAGGTCTAATTGCTTCATGGGCATCTTGAACATTATCATCTTTTTTTTGTTTTTTGTATGCTCCAACATATTCTGGGCCATATTTTCCATTTATATATTTAAAAGTTTCATCAATAAATGTAGAAGATAAACGAGTTGAATCAGTTCTCATGTATGTAATTAAACCAACAGTTTCATCTTCTAAATCTATACCTTCGTATAATTTTTGGGCAATTCTCATTGTTTTAGATGAATTAAAGTTTAATTTACTTACCGCCACTTGTTGTAAGGTAGAAGTTTTAAAAGGTAAAACACTTGATCTTTGTTTTTCTTTTGTTTCACATGATTCTATTTTAAATGAATTAGATAGTTTAGAAAGTATTTCATCTTTTTCAACTTCTGTTTTAATTTCTATTTTTTTATCATGATATTTTTCTAATGTGGCAACAAAATCATTAAAGTCGGCCTCAATTGTAAAATATTCTTCTTCAACAAATTTTTCTATTTCTCTTTCTCGGTCAACAATCAATTTTAAAGCAACACTTTGGACACGACCAGCTGATTTTCCTCCTGTTTTAGATTGCATTAATTTAGATAATCTAAAACCAATAATTCTATCCATAATTCTTCTAGTCTCTTGACTTCTAACAAGATCCATATCAATTTTTCGAGGATTTTTAAAAGCATTAGTAACAACATCTTTAGTTATTTCATTAAAAACTACTCTTTCATAATTATTATCATTTAATAAAAGAGTATCATATAAATGCCAAGAAATAGCTTCTCCTTCACGGTCTGGGTCAGTAGCAAGATAAACCATTTCACTATTTTTAGCTTGTTTTTTTAAATCGGTAATTACTTTACCTTTACCTTTTATATTTATATAATTAGGCTTAAAATCATTATCAATATCTACACCAAAACCAAATTTACCAGACGTTGCTAAATCTCTAATATGACCTTTTGAAGAAACAACTTTATAATTACTACCTAAATATTTTTCGATAGCTTTAGTTTTACTTGGTGACTCAACTATTACTAATTTCATATAAATTTCCTTTCTCTTTTTTAAATTCTTTTAAAGGACCATAAGAAAAACGATAATTATCCAGAGGCCCATATTTTTTTAATGCTTCTAAATGCTTCTTAGTAGGATAGCCTTTATGAGATGCAAAACCATATTGAGAATATTTTTTATCAAGTTCATACATTTCTTTATCCCGAGTTACTTTGGCAATTACGGAAGCAGCTGCAATTGATAAACTTTTTTGATCTCCTTTAATAATATTATTTTGAGGAATATCATTATCTAACTTCATTGCATCAATAAGTAAATATTCAGGTTTGATATCCATATCATCAATTGCTCTTTGCATAGCTACTTTTGTGGCTTGATAAATATTAAGTTCATCAATTTCTTGAGAACTACATTTGCCAATTCCAATACTGATGGCATCTTTTGTTATTATATCATAAAATTGATTTCTTTTTTTTTCACTTAATTTTTTAGAATCGGTAAGTCCTTCCAACTTATAATTTTTAGGAAGAATTACGCAAGCAGCAACTACATTACCAACAAGTGGTCCCCTTCCTACTTCATCAATTCCACCTATTAAAGTGATATTTTTTTTATATAATTTTTTTTCAAAACTCAATAAATCATTCATAAAATTCTATCCTATCAAATGTTATATTTTTTATAATTTCTTTTTTTACATCATTTAATATTATAATACTTACTCTATCATAGTCAACTTCATTTTTAGATATAATTGCTCCCATTTTTTTACCAATAGCATCATATGTAACATCTAATTCATCATTTAACACATGATTTATATTATATCTTTTTTGTAAGATTTCATTATAATACTTATCAAGTTTATTTAAAATATGAATAGCCACTTTATCAATAGGAAGGATTTCACTTTTGATAGCACTCATTGCCGCTAAATTCAAAGATATTTCTTCATTTTCAAATTTTGGCCATAAAATACCAGGGGTATCTAAAAGTAATATATTATTTAAAGCCTTTAACCATACCACATTTTTAGTAAAACCAGGAACATTTCCAACTCCAGCTACTTTTTTTGAAGCCATTTTATTTATTAAAGTTGATTTCCCAACATTAGGTATACCAATAACTAATGCTCTTATTTCTTTTTTTATAATCTCCTTATCTTCTCTTTTCTTAGTTATAGATTTAGTAATTTCTTTAGTTTTAGCAACTAATTTTTTAATATCATTATTATCTTTTAAATTCATAAGAAGAACATGATAGCCTTTTTCTTCATAATATTTTACCCATTTATTAGTTTCTTTCAAATCACATAAATCACTCTTAGTCATAATTAAAATACGCGGTTTATTTTTAATAATTTCATCAATATCCGCTATCTTAGAAGAATAAGGTATTCTTGCATCAATAAGTTCATAAACTACATCAATTAAAGGATACATATCTTTAATAATATCTTTAGTTTTTTTCATATGACCTGGGTACCAGTTGATGTTTGTCTGATTTTGACGATTGTCCATTTAAATCACTTCCTTTTATTCTCTAATTTTTTAACATACTATAAATTCTAGAAATATTATTATTACCTGCAATAATAATTTCTTTCTACTTTTTTAATCTTCTTCAATTATCTCCATTAAAATTCCATTAGGGTCTTTTATAAAGAAATATGGTTTACCCAATCTTCCTTTATTAATTATTATTTCATTATCATTTAATTTATTTTTCTCTATAAATTTCTTTGCCATTTCTATATTTTTAACACCTAATCCAAAATGTTTATTACCTATTGTTTTTAAATCTTTATTTAAGTTTTTAGAATGTTCTGGTAATTTATTATTTTCAATATAATGAAATATTTCTAATATCATATTATTAAGTTTTAACATTACAATATCTACATTTTCATCATGATATTCTTTATGTAAGATAAAACCAAATTTTTTATAAAAATTTAATGTGTTCTCTAAATTATCAACACTTATAGTTACATGATTAAAATTAAACATTTATTTCCCACTCCTTTATCTAATTCTCCATCAATTTTGCTTACTATTTTTATAATCATAATCCCATAGACTTAATTTTCCATTTATTTCAATAGGATTTATTTCTTTAACATTTTCTAATTTAAAACCATATCCATGCCAATCTTCTTTACTTATTAATCCTTTATATACAATTGGATCTTTTTTATACATTTTTTTGGTAAATTCTTCATCAGCATATACACAATCTGTAATTGTTGCTTGAGCAATTATTTTACCAACTGGGTATTCTAAATTTAGATATTTGAATCGCTCAATTGCCTTCTTATCAATTTTCTTACCTGCATGTATTAATATATCTCCACGATATTTAGTTTTCCAAGTTCTAAATTCATATTCTTTATAACCTTTAGCTATTAATGTTGCCCATGGTTGTTTAATTGTTATTACTTTCATCTTTATCATTTCCTTTTTTATAGTTGTTCTTTAAAGTAATTAAATAACATTTCATAATTAATATTGCTTTTTAATTCAATTTTCATAATAATATCTTGAATCTCTTCATCTGTAAGTTCATCTTTTTTAAAAGATATAGCCAACTCTTCTAAATAATTTTTTATTTCTTGTGGTATTTCATATCCTAAAAAATCATCAAGTTGATTTGTTGCTACTAAATAATCAAATAATTTATCTTTATCCATATTTTCTCTCCTAATCTAAATATCATTATAGCAATATTTATTTTTCAATTTTTCATTTATTAAATTTTTTTTTGTGTTTTTCTAAAATAAGTTTGCATAATTCCCCAAGATACATTAGATTACATTGATAAATTACTTCTGGTGCTGGTTCAATTATTAAATTTGAATTTTCCATATTACCACTTTCAAAATTTTTTATATCATTTATTAATTTATTTCGTTCTTTTAATAGCTCTTTATATGTTTTTCTTTTTTGAGTATTAATGTAAGTTTCAGGACTAATCATCATTTTATATCACTCCCTAAATTTAAAATTATTATATCATACTTCTAATTATTTTTTATCTTATTCATTTTTTTCTTTAGCAGTCTGTGCTGTTAATTGGAGAAATTTATTATTCCATTTTTCTGTTTTTTCAAGAATTAATGATTTTGAAAATATCAAAGTTGTATTATTTATTTCATCTGATTCTAACTCGTTATTATAATATTCTTTTATCATTCCTTTTTTGTTATATAAATTGATAGCTGAAGAGAATTCATCATCAGTATAAACTCTTATTGTTTTATATCCCTTTTCTTTTGAAAGTTTTTCAAAAAAGTCAAATATTGCACTTCCATATCCTTTTTTTCTATATTGTTTTAATACTCCAAACCAGCTAAGCCAAGCATCAGTTGGATATTCGTTATATGAATATAATCCAACTACCCCAATGGGTTCATCATTATCATAAACAATATAATTAACCATTTCTTTTCTGTAAGGATCATTTGTTATTCCTTCAATATAATTTGCTTTACCATCTTCTAAAGGAAATATATTGTTTTGAATTTGAACTGCTAATTTTAAATTATCATAATTTACTTCAATAAATTTTAAATTCATTTTATTTTTCACTTCTTTCTATTTTAAATTTTCATCTATCCAATTTAAAAATTCTTTACTTGCATTTTTTATTTCAAAACTTGAAATTTCTGCAACTTCATAATTATGTATTCTCTTTATTTCATTTTCTATTTCTAAAAATTCACTCTCTTTTGTTCTAAACTCTAATTTATATTCATTAACTTCTTCTATTTTATTATTCCACCAATATTTAGAATCAACTTTGATAACCTGGCTTCCCGCTACTAATTTCTTTTCAAGCAATGTATCAATTATTTTATTAGCAATTTCTTCTTTGTCACATAATGTTGTAACTATTATATATTTATCCATAATCTACTCCTTTTTAATTACTTAATTTTTAAATCACTTTGTATTTGTTTTGTCTTTTTTATATCAAATTTATATATAGCTGTTGTGGTCGAAAGTATTTCAATAAAAGTTGATATTAAACCACTTATTGCTAAAACTTTAATATTATAGATTATATAAAGTGAACAAGAAATTATTTCAATAATTCTAGTTATAGTTAAATTTTTTTGCCATAAAGCTATACTATAAAGTATTACAGCAAAAGTAGGAAGTAAACTTATAATTCCTTTGTAGGATATCAATGATAAAATAATCATGCATATTATAACTAATATTAAATATATAATTGGAATTTTATCATTAAATTTTTTATATATAAAATTTCTTATCAATGACATTAAATTCATTAAACATCCTGAAATTGCATTTAAAAATAAATACTGCAAAGCAAATAGTAAACTTGAAAA
>CANRDL010000009.1 GCA_947629405.1 uncultured Bacilli bacterium | reverse complement strand
AAGAAAGTGGAAAGAACTTTTTCATCGACTTATTTACCACCATTATATATATCGGGAATTTCTAACAATAATCAATAATTTTCCTAAATTTATTGACATTAAAAATAGTTCATAATATAATAATAACGCTTAAACAAAAAAAAGGTGGTGATTTTATGGCAACTAAAAGAACTTATCAACCAAATAAAAGAAAATGTAAAAAGAAACATGGATTTTTTGCAAGAAAGAAAAGTAATATTCTTACTTCTAGAAGAAAAAAAGGTAGAAAAAGATTATCTAAATAATAAGCCACTTATTTTATGTGGTTTTTTTTCTAAATGGAGTTGAAAAATTATGAAAAATAAATATATTGTTAAAGATAAAAGAAAATTTAATAATATAATTAAAAATAATAAATTTATTAAAAACAATTTTTTTATATTATATATGAAAGAGAATAATTTAAATTATAATAGATTTGGAATAGCCATATCAAAAAAATTGGGAAATGCTGTATTTAGAAATAAAATCAAAAGAAGAATTAGAAATTTAATAAAAGAAAATATTTTATTATTTTCAAAATCATATGATTATATTATAATGATAAGAAGGGGAAAAGATAATTATAATTATCAAATATTAAAAAAAGAATTACAAAGTTTACTAAAGGAGACCAAATGAAAAATAAAAATTTAAAGAAAGTAATGTTATTGGTAATAATATTTATATTAGTTATTTCTACTGGTTGTACTAAAACAATGGTTGATAAAAATAATAAAGCTGTAAAAAATCCCGAAACAGGTCAAAGTTTAACTGCCAACATTTTATGTAAACCAACAGATAAAAAATTATATAATATTTACAAAAAAAATGAAAAATCAATGCCTGTTAAATTAAAAGATTTACCTACATGTGATTCTTTTACGCCACGAAAAGTAAAATATGAAAGTATTTGGAATTCAATTTTTATTAAACCATTAGCTTGGTTAATATTAAAGTTAGGTAAAATTGTTACTAATTATGGTATAGCAGTAATGATTTTAGGTTTTTTAATAAGATTAATAATGTTACCTTTTACTAAAAAAACATTAATTCAATCTGATAATATGCAAAAAGCCCAACCGGAACTAAAAAAGATTGAAAAAAAATATGCTAATCGAAATGACAATGAGGCAATGATGGCTAAAAGTCAAGAAATGATGATGGTTTATAAAAAGTATGGAATTAGTCCAATGTCTGGTTGTCTGATGTCATTTATTCAGTTACCACTATTCTTTGCTTTTTTAGAGGCAATAAATAGAGTTCCAGCCGTATTTGAAGAAAGTTTATTAGGATTACAACTTGGAACAACACCTTTAAAAGGAATAAGTACTGGAAACTATTATTATATAATATTGATTTTCTTAATTATTTTAACAACATATTTATCATTTAAATTTTCTATGAGTAGTAATAATAATAAAGATGCTCAAGATCAAATGCAATTTATGACAAAATTTATGTTAATTTTTATTTCCATAGCTTCTTTATCTTTACCAGCAGCTATTGGCCTTTATTGGATAGTTACTAATGGTTTTGCGGTAGTACAAAGTTATATTTTAAAATTAGAAAAAAACAAAGGTAATAAAAAAAATAACAAAAAGAGAATAAAAAGTGCTAAAATAAAAAGTGTAGACAAAAAAAATAAATAAGAAAAGGAATTTTGAATTATGAAAGTATTAGAATTTGATGGAAAAGATGAACAAGTTGCATTAGAAAAAGCATTAAGTAATTTAAATGTATCTGAAAAAGATGTTATATATAAAATGGAAAAAGTAAAAGGAAAATTATTTAAAGCATCAACGGCAGTAGTTAAAATTATTACTTTAAAAGAAATTCAAGAATTTGTGAAAGATTATTTAACTAAATTATTAAATAATATGAGTATTGAAGAAGTTAACTTTGAATCTTCTATCAATAATAATACGATAAATTTAAAAATGTACTCTTCAAATAATTCTATTTTAATAGGAAAAGAGGGAAGAACTTTAAAAGCATTACAAACAATAATTAAACAAGTTGTCTTAAATGAAATTGATATGTGTCCTAAAATAATTTTAGATGTAGAAAATTATAAAGATAAACAAAATTATTTTTTAGAAAAATTAGCTAAAAAAGTAGCTCGAGAAGTTAAAAAGACAAAAATACCGGCATCATTGGAAAATATGAATTCATATCAAAGAAGAATTGTTCATAATTGTTTAAATGATTTTAAAGGAATAAAAACAGAAAGTGAAGGCGAAGAGCCAAATAGACATGTTGTAATTAAACCAAAAGAAGAAAAATAATTCTTCTTTTTTTAATCTATATGTTTTATAATAACAATGAATTAAAGGAGGAAATATTATGGATGATACTATATGTGCCATATCAACTGCTTCCCAAGTTGCAGGAATTGCTATAATTAGAGTTAGTGGAAAAGATGCCAAAAAAATAGTTAATAAAATTTTTAAAGGGAAAAATTTAGAAAAAGTTAAAAGTCATACTATTAATTATGGTTTTATTGTATCTAACGGTGAAAAAGTTGATGAAGTATTAGTAACAGTAATGTCTTCTCCTAAAACATTTACTAAAGAAGATGTAGTAGAAATTAATACTCATGGAGGATTTACTACAACCAATAAAGTATTAGAATTACTTTTACTCAATGGTTGTCGTCTTGCTGAGCCTGGTGAATTTACGAAAAGAGCATTTTTAAATGGTCGAATAGATTTAGTTGAAGCTCAATCAATTAATGATTTAATTGAAAGTAAAACGGAAAATCAAAGAAAACTGGCTATGAATAATTTAACGGGAAAAATGTCAGCTAAAATTCAACACTTAATGGATTATATATTAGAAATAAGAGCTAATATTGAAGTTAATATTGATTATCCGGAATATGAAGATGAACTTGTTATAACTCATGAAATTTTAAGTGATCGCCTAAATATCATTAAAAAGGAAATAAATAATATATTAAAAGAAAGTAAAACGGGTAAATTAATTAAAAATGGCCTAAATATTGCTTTAATCGGTAAACCTAATACTGGTAAAAGTAGTTTACTTAATAAATTAATTGAAGAAGACAAAGCGATTGTTACAAATATTCCGGGAACGACAAGAGATATTATTGAATCATCATTTTTACTTAATGGTTATTTAGTTAATTTAATTGATACAGCGGGAATTAGAAAAACAGACAATTTAATTGAAAAAATGGGAATTGATAAATCATTAGAACAAATAGAGAATGCTGATTTAGTTTTACTTATTTTAGATGGCTCTAAGAAATTATCTCAAGAAGATAAAGATTTATTAAAAAAAGTAAAAAAATATAATTATTTAATATTTATTAATAAATCAGATTTAAATTTAAAAATAGAGACGGAATATTTAAAAAATTATGACTATGTTATAGGTAATACCCTTAATAATGAATTAGAAGAATTAAAAAATAAAATAATTTCTAAATTTTCTTTAGATTTAATAAATGAAAAAGAATTAGTATTTATTACCAATACTGAACATCATGCTCTATTAAAAGATACTTTAAATACAATTGATAGTATTTTTAAAAATATTAAGAAAAATGTTCCTATTGATATGTTAACGATTGATTTAGGAAAATGTTATGAAAATCTTGGTAAAATAATTGGTAAAACATATGAAGAAGACTTAATAAATGAAATATTTAAAAATTTCTGTTTAGGAAAATAGGTGATAAAATGCAAGAAGTAGATGTAATTGTTGTTGGTGGTGGTCATGCTGGGTGTGAAGCCAGTTATGCTACATCAAAAATGGGATTTAAAACATTATTAATTACATTAAATAAAAATAATATAGCTGATATGCCCTGTAATCCTTCAATTGGGGGTACAGCAAAGGGAATTGTAGTAAGAGAAATAGATGCCCTTGGCGGAATTATGGGTAAAGTTGCTGATGCTTCATTATTTCAAATAAAAATGTTAAATAATGCTAAAGGACCAGCAGTTAGATCTTTAAGAGCCCAAGCGGATAAAGTAATTTATCCTAAAAATATGCTTAAAAAACTTTCTGAAAATAAAAACTTAAAAATTATTGAAAACTCTGTTAAAAATTTATTAGTTAAAAATAATAAAATAGAAGGAATTATTTTAGAAAATGATGAAATAATCAAATCTAAAATTGTCATACTAACAACCGGAACTTATTTAAATTCCGAGATTTTAATTGGGGATACTAAAAAAAGTGAAGGACCTCATGGGGAAAAAAACGAAAAGTTTTTAAGTAAGAACTTAGAAAAATTAGGTTTTAAAATTCAAAGACTAAAAACGGGAACACCACCGAGAATAAAAAATGATTCGATTAATTTTGATGTTCTTAAGAAAGAAAATGGTGATGATTTATATTATACATTTAGTTTTGATGATGAACCCCAATATAAAAAAGAAGAACAAAGATGCTGTTATTTACTATATACAAACCAAAAAACTCATAAAATTGTTTTAGATAATTTAGATAAATCAAGTATGTATGGAGGATATGTAACGGGAGTTGGTCCTAGATATTGTCCATCAATTGAAGATAAATTAGTTAGATTTAAAAATAAAGAGCGCCATCAACTTTTTTTAGAACCAGAAAGTAATTATTATGATGAATGGTATTTACAAGGTTTTTCAACAAGTATGCCAACCAATATTCAGGAACAAATGGTGCATAGTTTAGAAGGACTAGAAAAAGCAGTTATTACTAAATATGCTTATGCTATTGAATATGATGCCATAGATCCTTTACAACTTAAAAATAGTTTAGAAACTAAATTAATTGAAAATTTATATACTGCTGGACAAATTAATGGTACAAGTGGTTATGAAGAGGCCGCATCTCAAGGGTTGATTGCAGGTATTAATGCCGCTTTAAAATTACAAAATAAAGAACCTCTAATTTTAAAAAGAAATGAGGCTTATATTGGTGTTTTAATTGATGATTTAGTAACTAAAGGAACCAAAGAGCCATATCGACTTTTAACATCTCGTGCGGAATTTAGATTACTTTTAAGACATGACAATGCTGATATTAGATTGCGAAAATATGGGTATGAAGTGGGTCTTATTAATGAAAAACAATATAAAAATTTACAGGATAAATTAGAAACTTTAAAAAAAGTTATTAACTATATGGACGAAAGATATTTAAATCAAGAAGAATTATTAAAATTAGGTATAAAAAATAATAATAGTTATAATCTATCTAAAGTATTAAAACGACCAGAAATAAGGATGGAGGATATAAAAGATTTAATTCCATTAAAAATTTCTGAAGATTTAAAAAATCAAATTGAAGTGTTAATAAAATATGAAGGATATATAAAAAAAGAAGAAAAAAATGTTGAAAAATTAATAAATTTAGAAAATAAAAAAATACCTAAAAATATTGATTATCGAAAAATTACTAATTTAGCCACTGAAGCAGTCGAAAAATTAGAAAAAATAAGACCGACAACTATTGCTCAAGCAAGTAGAATTAGTGGGGTAAATCCTTCTGATATATCTATGCTTTTAATTTATTTAAAAAAGGAATATAAAAATGAATAAAGAAGAGTTTATAAAAGAATTAAAAAAATTACATATTGATTTTGATGATTCAATGATTGAAAAATTAGAACAATATAAAAATTTATTACAAAAAGAGAATAAATTATATAATCTTACAGCGATAATTTCTGATGAACAAATATATTTAAAACATTTTTATGATAGTTTAACTATAGTAAAACAAATAGATTTAATAAATGTGAATAATATTTTAGATGTGGGAACGGGAGCAGGCTTTCCCGGAATAGTTTTAAAAATATTTTTTCCTAACTTAAAAGTATATTTATTAGATTCTAATAATAAAAAAATTCATTTTTTAAATTTAGTGATAAAAGAACTAAATTTAAAAGATATTTATGTATTTAAAGAAAGATGTGAAGTTTTTGCTCATAGCTATCTAAATTATTTTGATTTAGTTACTTCTCGAGCAGTATCTTCATTAGATAATTTATTGGAAATGTGTCTGCCTATGGTAAAGATAAATGGATATTTTATTCCCTTAAAAGGGGAAATTGACAAAGAATTAGAAGAAAATAAAAAAACAGTGGAAATACTAGGAAGTAAATTAGAAAGTGTAATTAAATTTTCTTTGCCAATTGAAAAAAGTAATAGGGCAATTCCAAAATTTAAAAGAATAAAATTAATATCTGATAAATATCCAAGAACTTATGATAAAATAAAAAAATATCCATTGAAAAAAAGTAAAATATAGGGTAAAATGAAAGAAGAATAGAAAAAGGGGCTGTAAGTATGAATTTAGAGTCAGAAGTTTTGCAAGTTAATATAGATGATATAATTCCCAATAGATTTCAACCTAGATTAAATTTTGATGAAAAAGCTTTAAATGAGCTTGCAGCATCAATTAAAGAACATGGAATTATTCAACCGTTAGTTTTAAGAAAAACGGGAGATAAATACGAAATTATTGCGGGAGAGCGCAGATATAAAGCTGCTTGTCTTGCTGGGCTTACGCAAGTTCCGGCTATTATTTCTAATATAGATGATAATGCAAGTGCAGAGGTTGCGGTTGTAGAAAATTTACAAAGAAAAAATTTATCAGCCATCGAAGAAGCTAAATCTTATGAAAAATTAATTAAAAATAATAATTTAACCCAAGAACAACTTGCAGCTAAAATGGGAATAAGTCAATCTGCGGTTGCAAATAAATTAAGACTTTTAAATTTAGACGAAGATGTTCAAAATGCTTTACTTACTGAAAAAATCTCGGAAAGACATGCTCGAAGTTTACTTGCCCTAAAAGACCCAGATGAACAAAGAAAAATGCTTAATAGAGTTTTAAACGAAAGATTAACTGTTAAACAATTAGATGAAGAAATAAAAAAATTGACAAATCCTAGTGATGCTACTGATGATATACCTATAGTCAAACAATTTAATCCAAACATCGAAGACATTAAAAATAATGCTGAAGATATATCTTTAGAACAAGTGACACCACCATCAATTGATACTCAAGAAAATAATGATTCTTCATCTACTGAAGGAAACGAATTATCTAATAAATTCTTTAATTTCTTGGATGAAAATGATAATTCAACTGATGAACCTGAAATTCCTGCTTCTGAAGATAAACCAGTAACAAATGAACAACCAGATCAAAATCAAACTCCAGAAAATATATTTAATTCTCAACTAAATATTCCTGATAATAAACAAGAGCCTGAGAATTTATTTGATGAAAATTTAGAAACTTTAGATATTAATCCACCTAAACCAGCTGAAAGTTTAAGTGTCAATGAACCACCAAAAGAAGAAATTACTTTAACTGATGCTATTAATGATATAAGAGATTTAGTTCAGAATTATGAAGATAAAGGAATAACAATCAATATTGATGAAATAGATTTTAATAATATGTATCAAATAATATTAAAAATACCAAAATAATTTGGTGTTTTCCTAAATTGAAATTTGAACCGCACCACAAGGTGTGTTTTTTTTTGATAAAATAAAAGAGCCCACAACCCGGCAAGGAAGGAACTCTATATGAATTATAAACAATTAACGAAAAGAAAACTTATGTTATAATAATTTAAAGAGAGGAGTTTGAAAATGAGAAAGTCTGCAATAAATAAACTTAATGATAAGGATTTACAATTAAGATATTATTTGGGTGGATTAAAATTAATAAGTGATGGTAAAAAACAATTATGTCATTATTGGACCTGTGATATAGATTGTTCTTGTTCAGCTGTTCTTGATGATGAAAGAAATGTCGAAGTTAAAAAATTTATTAATAAACATAATATAACCAATGAAAGATTTATTAAATTATCTTATTGCTTTTTAATAGGTGCTGTAATGAAATATAAAGGAATGTATAGTCCCCTTTTTATTGAATTAGAAAAAGTTATTGAACCATTTCATTTCCCACATGAAAAATATGGAGAAATACCAGATAATGATTTTAGGGAAAAAGAACTAGAAAATATTGTTAATGAGCTTAGCGTTAAAGAATATTGCTCAAAATATCAACTTGATGTAACTGATTTTATTACACTAGCAAAAATGAGTATAAATTACCAACTTCGTAGATTGCAAGTAGCTAAAAATCCAGATGATGTATTTTCTAATGAACTTTACGATATAATTAATAATCATGGACTTTATGTACCTCGTGAATATATTAAAGAATACCGAAAAGAATATAAAAAACATCAAGGAGTAACTCAGTTATTAATTGAAGCTAGAACTGCTCAAAAAAATTATTTGGAATTATTAAAAAAATTACAAGAAAAAGATTCTATTTTAGCAACTGAAATGATTTCAAAAGAATTAAGTGAATTAGGATTTAATTCCAAAAAATATATAAAGAAATTAATATCTAAAAACGATAAATAATTTGGTATTTTTTTAATAAGTTGGCTGAGTGCCATTTATAAAATAAAATAATGTTTTACTATTTTCATCATATTCTCCGGTAATAGGATTTAAAGGAACAGCTACAATATTTTTGGGAACTTCATACCAAGAGTCTTCTTTTAAATTTTCTAATACTTTTTCACTAGTAGATGCCCATATATTTTTAGAAATTCTTGAGTATTTGGAATTTAAATCACCGCCTTTATCGTTACCATTCCAGACAAGAGTTAAAACATTTTTATTATAACCTATTGTCCAATAATCATTTCCCGTTGACCCACTTTTTAGGGCATATTTGTGCGAAATTTGATTTTGAACACTCAAAGCAGTTGGCTTATTATAATTTATAAAATTAGAATTATAAGTTGATGTTAACAATTCATTTAAAATGTAAACACAATTAGGATCTAGTAAAAGGTTATTATAATTTTTATATTCATATAAGGTTGCTCCATCATCACTTTCTACTTTATTTATATAATGAAGATTTCTTTTATATCCGCCACTTGCTAAGGTAGTATAAGCATTAGCAAAATCGCTCATACTAATTTCATTTGTTCCTAAAGGAAGAGATACATTATTTTGAAGTTTAGCTTTTATTCCCATTTTTTGAGCTTCTTTTACTAATGTATCATTCCCTAAAAACATATGAGTTTTAATAGCATAAATATTATCGGAATAGGCAATAGCAGCAGCCATGGTAATGTTTTGATTACCATAAATGTTATTATAATTTTGGGGATTATATATTTCATTATTAGAAAATACAAATGATGTTTTTTGGCTTCTAAAAGTAGTTGCAGCTGTTAATCCATTTTCTAAAGCCGCATAATAAAGAATCGGTTTCATAGTTGAACCAACTTGTCTTTTAGCTTGAGTTGCGCGATTAAACTGGCTATTTTGATAATCCCTTCCCCCACTTAGGGCTATAATTGATCCATCTTGCGGATTAATTACCATGGCTGCTACTTCCGTTTCATCATCTAGCATATATGAATTTATAGAATTTTCTAAAGTTGTTTGCACATCCATATTTAAATTTGTATATATTTTTAAGTTCCCAGTTTTAGCTAAAGAAGAAGGTATTTCCTCAATATTTTCTAATTCTTTTATTACTTCATCTTGATAATACATTAAAGTATTTAAATTATTACTAGTCCTTTTTCCATAAATTTGAATATCATTCTTAAATAAATTTTTATAATCTTTATCAGTAATATAACCTTGTTCTAACATTTTAGAGGCAATATACTTTCCTCTTTTTTTAGTATTTTTTAAATTAGTTACCGGATTAAACTTACTAGGATTTTTAGGGATAGCGGCCAAAATAATTGCTTCATCGAGATTTAAATCCTTGGCACTTTTATTAAAGTAATAATTAGCAGCATCTTCAATACCATAATTTCCTTGACCGTAATTAATTGTATTTAAGTATCCTTCTAAAATTTCTTCTTTGTCATAATGCATTTCTAAGTTTAGCGTTAATACTGCTTCTTCTAGTTTTCGACTCCAAGTTTTATCAAAATCTAAATATAAATTTTTTATATATTGTTGAGATATTGTCGATGCCCCCTGGACAATTTTTCCGGACTTGCCATTTATAAATAATGCTTTCATTATTCTAAAGACATCAAAACCTTTATGTTTATAAAAATTTTTATCTTCACTGGCTATAAAAGCATTTAAAACATTATTAGATATATTTTTAATATCGGCCCACTTTTTAGTAGTAGAACCCGTATAAATTAATTTATTATTGTTATCATATATATACATTTGATTACTTTTTTTAACATTTATTTTAGGTGAAAAGTAAGCATAACAAACTAAAGCAGATAATATAACTATACCTACAATTACTAGGAAAAATAAAACTTTTAATATAAATTTTTTGTTCTTCATTTTTATCACTATTTTTATTATGATAAAAAAAATTTAAATTATAAGTGCATAAATAATAGTCTTATGTTATAATGTTCCAAGAAAAACAAGGAAGTGGTTTTTTGGAAGTATTAATTGATACCAAATTATATGAAAATTCTAATCTTAATACATTACATAAAAATTTAAAGGCTAATCTTGATGTTGATAAAAAAATAATCAAATATAAAGAAGCAGATACTATAGTTTGCCTTAATTATTATCATATTCCCATAATTAAAAGAGAAGATAAAGAAAAATCAATAATTATTTCCCAAAATAATGTAAAAATAAATTTATTAGACCTTGATAATAAAATATTTTTAGATATAATAAAGTTTGAATACAGTATAAAAGATAATATTATTATAATATCTTATATGGTAAAAGATACTGATTTAAAAGTAAAATTAGAAATTAAATTAAAAAATTCAGGTATATCTTTTTAAGAAGGAGGCTAACAATGGTAATTGATAAATTAAATGCAATTTTAAAAGATGCTTTAATTCAGTGTAATTTTAATATTGATGATATTAATATTATAAAATCTCATCGACCAGATTTATGTGATTATCAATATGATGGCGCATTTAAGCTAGCATCAACTGTTCATAAAAATCCCTTGGAAATTGCCCAAAAAATAGTTGAAGAATTAAATTTAATAAATGACAAGTTAAATTATTTTTCTAAAATTGATTATGCTCCACCTGGTTTTGTGAATTTAACTTTAAGTGATAGTTTTATAAACAACGAATTAAAACTTATGAATGATAATCCTAAATTTAATATTAAAACTCCTAAAAAGGTTGAAACTTTTGTTTTAGATTATGGTGGTCCAAATGTTGCTAAACCTCTTCATGTTGGCCATTTAAGAACGGCAATTATTGGTGAATCAGTAAAAAGAATTATTAATTATGTTGGACATAAGACAATTAGTGATGTTCATTTAGGTGATTTTGGGTTGCAAATTGGGCAAGTAATATATGGAATGATTGATAAAAATATTCCTGTAGAAAAACTAACTTTAAAAGATTTAAATATTTTGTATCCCGAATATAGTGCCCTTTCAAAAAATGATGAAAATATAAAAAATGAATGTGCTAAGATAACAAAATCAATTCAAGATAAAGAAGACAAATATCAAAAATATTATGAAAAAATTATCGAAATATCTATCAAAGATATAAAAAGAATCTATGACTATTTAGGTGTATCTTTTGATTATTGGTATGGTGAAATGTCTGCCAATGCTTATTTAAAAGATGTTGAAGAAATACTAAATAATTTGCAATTGTTAGAAAAAAGTGAAGGAGCTTTGGTAGTTTCTGTAAAAGAAGAAAATGATGCCAAAGAAATGCCGCCTTTAATTTTTAAGAAAAGTAATGGTGCCTATCTTTATGGTTCAACTGACTTAGCGACAATTTATCAAAGAGAAAAAGATTTTAAACCCGATTATATAATTTATTGTACAGATCAAAGACAGAGCTTACATTTTAATCAAGTTTTTAGAGTTGCCAAAAAAGCTAATATAACTGATGCTAAGTTAGAACACATTGGCTATGGGACGATAAATGGCAAAGATAATAAGCCTTATAAAACTAGAAATGGCAAAACACCAAAACTTGATGATTTGTTTATAGAAATAAAAGAAACTTTTGAAAATATAAAAGAAACTAATAAAGAAATGTCAGAAAAAGATAAAGATATAATTGTTAATTCTATTATAAAGTTTGCTGATTTTCAAAATAATTGGGAAAAAGATTATATCTTTGATATTTCAAAATTTTCTAATGTTGTTGGCAAAACTGGTCCATATATTTTATATACTTATCTTAGAATAAATAAAATAATTAAAGATGAAAACTTGGCTGTAACCAAAATAAGTGATAATATATATAATACACAAGATAGAGATTTAAGAATTAAGTTATTAGAATTACCAACCATAATTCAAAATGCCTTTATTAATCGGATGCCAAGTGTAATTGCCAATTATATTTATGAATTATGTGGTGTTTTAAATATATTCTATCAAACAAATCATATTGCTAATTTGCAAAATGAAAAACAAAAAGAAGATTGGCTTTATATTTTAAATTTAGCGAATATGATTATTAAAGAAATGTTAAATTTATTAATAATAGATATACCATCGAAAATGTAGGAGGAAAAATATGAAAAAAAATGATGATATTGAAAATATGCCTTATGATGATATTGCATATAACATTTTATTAAAAGAAAATCACAAAATGAAGTTACAAACATTATTTAAAAAAGTAGGAGAAATGGCTGGTTTAGATGCTGATTTTTATGAAGATAAAATAGTAGATTTCTTTGAATTGTTGTCAACTGACAAAAGATTTATAATGTTAGAAAATGGCTTTTGGGATTTAAGAGATAATCACAGTCATAAAATTAAAATAGATAGTGAAGATAACTTACTTTCCGATGAAGAAGAAATTGAAGATGAGGAAGAAATAGAAGAAGAGCAAGATGAAGAAGATGAAATGTATTACGACGAAGATGAAATTGAAGAGGACTCAACGGAAGAAGAGTTACAGGATTTAATAATTGTAGATGAAGATGAAATAGATAATGATAATGATGTAGCTTAGAAAAGAGGAAATAAATTGATAGAAAGATTAGAAATAATATTAAAAAAATATAATGAACTATCAGAAGCCCTATCAAGTGAAGATGTTTTAAATGATTTTTCTAAAACTGCTAAACTTTCTAAAGAACAAAAAGATTTAGAAGAAGTAGTAAGTACTTATAAAGAATACAAGAAAGTTACAAATGATCTTGAAGACCTTAAAGAATTAGAAAAAGATACGGAAATGAGAGAAATTGTAATTGAAGAATTACCTAAATTAGAAGAGAAAAAAGAAAATCTAACTTCTAAATTAAAAATTCTTCTTATTCCTAAAGATGAAAATGATGGTAAAAATGTAATTATGGAAATAAGAGGAGCCGCTGGTGGAGATGAAGCAAATATTTTTGCAGGTGATTTATTTAGAATGTATTCCCATTATGCCGAAAAAATGGGCTGGAAATTAGAAATAATGAATGCTGTAGAAGGAACTTCTGGTGGTTTTTCCCAAATTGAATGTGTTATTACTGGAGAAAATGTATATTCAAAATTAAAATATGAAAGTGGAGCCCATAGAGTTCAAAGAGTTCCTGAAACAGAATCACAAGGAAGAGTTCATACTTCAACTGCTACTGTAGTAGTTATGCCTGAAGTAGAAAAATCCGATATTGTTATTAAAGAAAGTGATTTAAAAATTGATGTTTATCATAGTAGTGGGGCCGGAGGGCAAAGTGTAAACACTTCTAATTCAGCGGTAAGAATTACTCATCTTCCAACTAATACAGTAGTTACATATCAAACCGAGAGAAGTCAATTAAAAAATAAACAAAAAGCGATGCAAGTATTAGCAGCCAAATTAGAAGATAATCAAAGACAAAAAGAAGAACAACAAATGGGAAATACTCGAAAAAGTAAAATTGGAACAGGAGATAGATCCGAAAAAATAAGAACTTACAATTATCCCCAAAATCGAATTACTGATCACCGAATCGGTTTTTCCATTATGGAATTAGATAAAGTCATGAATGGTAATTTGGATCCAATTATTGAAGCACTAATTTCCGAAGATCAAAAACGAAAACTGGCTGGAGAAACTGATTAATGACAGTTGATGAATTAATATGTTATGGGAAAAAATATCTTCATAAAGATCAAGTTTATTTACTTTTATCAGAACTTTTAGATATAAATATATTAAATTTATATAATCATTTAGATGATATTATTGCTCCCGAAAATATTAATAAATATAAAAAACAAGTTCAGTTATTAAGTATGGGTAAACCAATTCAGTATGTACTTGGAAAAATAAATTTTTATGGTTTTAATTTTCAAATTAATGAAAATGTTTTAATTCCCCGTTTTGAAACAGAAGGTTTAGTTGAAGAAACTAATAAATTAATTAAAAAATATTTTAAAAAAGATAATTTGAAAGTGGCCGATCTAGGAACTGGCAGTGGAGTTATTGGAATAACTTTAAAAAAATTACATCCTAATTTTGAAGTCGATTTAATTGATATAAGTAAGGATGCTTTAAATGTTGCAACCAAAAATGCTAAAATTTTAAATGTCGATGTCAATATTTTAGAAAATGATTTTTTAACTTCCATAGATAAAACTTATGATGTAATTATTTCCAATCCACCATATATAAAAGAAAATGAGCAGATAGAAGATATAGTAAAGAATAATGAGCCACATTTAGCCTTATATGCCGGTGTTGATGGTCTAGATTGTTATATTAAAATTTTAAAAGACATTAAAAAGAATTTAAATAAAAAATATTTGATTGCTTTGGAAATTGGCATGACCCAAAAAGAACAGATTATTAAGTTGATAAATAAGTATCTTGATTCATGTCAAATTATAACTAAAAAAGATTTATCATTAAAAGATAGATATGTTTTTATAACCAATTGTGAATAAAAAAATAAACTATTGCTCTTAATGAATGTAGAAAGAAGGCAATGGTTTTTATTTATGAAAAAATTTATAATAATATTATTTTTAATATTGGGATTATGTTTTTTTTCGATAAAAAAAGTATCTTCTATTGAGATACCAAATGATGCTATTAGAGTACGAGTAATTGCTTCATCAAATTCCTATAACGATCAAGAAATCAAAAAAAAGGTCAAAGAAAAATTACAAGATTATTTATTTGAATTATTGAAAGATGCCAAATCAACTAATGAGGCCACTGATATAATAAATAATAACTTGGAAAATATAAATGAAATAGTAAATAATGTTTTAATAAGTAACAATTCAAATTTAAAATATTCAGTAAATTATGGACTAAATTATTTTCCTCAAAAAGTTTATAAAGGAATAGAGTATAAAGAAGGATATTATAATTCTTTAGTCGTAACTTTAGGAAATGGCAAAGGAAAAAATTGGTGGTGTGTATTATTTCCACCTCTTTGTTTACTAGAAGCTTCTGAAAATGAAAATATGACTGATACCGAATATCAATTGTATATCAAAAAAATAATTGCAAAATTTAAGAATTAATTTCTCCTAATAAAAATAAAATGTTTTTAGGAGGTACCTTATGAATGAAATATTTTCGCTTGTTTTAATAGGCATATCACTAAGTTTAGACGCTTTTTCATTAGCATTATCTTTTGGAACAAATGAAATTGAAAATAAATATGAATTTATGCTATCAACAATAGTGGGAATATTTCATTTTTTTATGCCTTTAATTGGTCTTACAATCGGCAAAATAGTATTAAATGCTTTTAATATAAATCCTAATATTTTAATTGGTATAATACTTTTGATTTTAGCTTTTTCTATGATAAAAGAAATGCTTACCAACGATACCTATAGTTTTTCTAAAACATTTTTTGGTATGATTTTATTTGCTTTTAGTGTAAGTTTTGACAGTTTTTCAACTGGAATAGGATTATATGCTATTACTACGGAAATTTATTTAGCGAGTATCATATTTTCTATATTTAGTTTTTCTTTTACCTATATAGGATTAGTAATTGGTAAATATGCTAAAAAAAGATTAGGAACTATTGCCGAACTTTTAGGAGTAATTATATTATTATTTATGGGCATTGTCTATTTATGTAAATAAACTGCTATATAAATTGACAAGTATAGTAGCATGAATTAAGATTAAAGTGGTGAGGTGTATGAAAATTATCGAAATTCAGGGAAATAAACCTTTAAGCGGAACTATTAAAGTAAGTGGAGCCAAAAATAGTGCTGTCGCTTTAATCCCCGCCGCAATATTATGTGATGAAGAAGTAGTTATAGAAAATATTCCAGATATTTCTGATACTTATGATTTATTTAATATTTTAGAAGTTTTAAATGTTAAAAAAGAATATGACAAACCAATTTTAAAATTGGATTTAAGAAATATTAGAAATACTATTGTTGATAAAGATTTATCTAGTAAATTGCGTGCTTCATACTATTTTATGGGAGCTTTACTAGGAAAATTTAAAAAAGCAGTTGTATATTTTCCGGGCGGATGTAGTATAGGTTCCCGCCCAATAGATTATCATATAAAAGGTTTTAAACAAATGGGAGCAACTGTGGAAATAGAAAATGATAAATATACTATTAGTGCTAAAAATTTACATGGAGCTAATATTTACTTGGATTTTGAAAGTGTAGGGGCAACAGTTAATTTAATTTTAGCGGCAACTAAGGCTGAAGGAACAACAATTATTCATAATGCTGCTCGTGAGCCAGAAATTGTTAATGTCGCTACATTTTTAAATAGCATGGGCGCAAAAATTACGGGTGCCGGAACAAATGAAATTAAAATTATTGGTGTAAAATATTTAAAAAAAGGTCAAGTTGAAGTAATTCCCGATCGAATAGAAACACTTACCTATTTGATTATTGGCGCTTTAGTTGGTAAAAATTTAAAAATCGATAATATTATACCGGCTCATATTCAAGCACCATTGTCAAAATTAATTGATATAGGAGTTGACATTAAACAAAATAATAACAATATTATTATAAGTGCTAAAAACGATTACAATAGTACAGATATAAAAACATTAGTTTATCCTGGGTTTCCTACTGATGTAGCTCAGCCTTTTTCTGTTTTGCTTACTCAATGTAAAGGAATTTCTCATGTTTATGAAACTATTTATGAAAATAGAATGGGACATATGCCATATTTAAATAAAATGGGAGCAAATGTTCAGTATAATCTAAAAGAAGCTAAAATTAAGGGACCGACTAAACTAAAAGGAGCAGAAGTAACAGCGACTGATTTAAGAGCTGGAGCCGCCCTTGTTTGTGCCGGTTTAAAAGCCGAAGGAAAAACCGTAATCTTTGATGCTGAACATGTTTTACGAGGATATGGAGATTTAGAAACAAAATTAACTAATGTTGGTGCTAAAATTGCCATTAAAAAAATAAAATAATAGCAAAGCTATTATTTTTTTTGAGGTGAAATATGAAAAAAGGATTACCTATAATTTTGGCAGTTATAACTCTTACATTTGTAGCATATTATAAATTTGATACAAAAAAAGTTAATTTTATTGCATTGGGAGATGGAATAGCCCTTGGGGAAAATTCCAGTGGTAAAATTTCTGTTTCTTTCAATGATTATTTAAAAGAAGAATTGGCGCAAAAAAGACAAGTTAAGTTTTATACTAAAGATTTTTGTAAAAAAGATATGCGTATTAAAGATTTAAGAAATCAAATAGATACAAACTATCAAATAAAATATAAAAATAAAAAAATTTCTATAAACCAGGCTATTCATAATGCTAATTTAATAACTTTATCAATTGGAGCGACAGACCTTTTTTATTCACTTAAAATAAATAATACTTACTTAAAAGCTAAAGATGAGGAATATATATACAAACAAGTGGATAATCTTTTTAAAGATTTAGAAAAATTAATAAAACAAATACGAAAAGACTATGATAAAAAACTAATTGTAATTGGCTTTTATAATCCTCTTACAAATCAGAATTATATAAATAATGAAATATATGATGAAGTATTTTCCTACTGTGATGATTTATATTATAAATTATCTTATAAATATAATTTTACTTATATAAAAACTAATAATTTAATTAGAAAAAATAAAAAATATTTGCCAAATAGTAATAGTATTCATCTCAATAAACAAGGTTATAAACAAATAGCTAAAGAGATTATAAATGTTGTCAATTTTGACAAAATTTAAAAAATGTGCTAAAATTAGCCTATAAATTTGATGTGGTGCACTATTCTAGTTACATAAAATTATCGGAAGGTAGGGCTAAAAATCTACTGCTTGTTAATAATTTAACATGTCGTGCGAAATATAAAGATATTGTACTGATCATACAATGATTGATTTTATATTTTTATAGCGAATAATGATAAAATTTATGTATTAGGGAAAACCTCTAGAGTGTTAAGTTATAAAGATTAAAATGCGGACTAAGTGGCAATCGAGTCATTAATTTGGCGACAGTTAATTATTTTCTATAAAGAGAAATCGCCCGAGGGTAACCGAAGGAGAGAAAATAGAGAAATTCAACTCGACCTAAAGCCGTAAAATTAATTTATAATTAACCACACAAAAAATTTAAGGAGAAAATATGAATAAAAAGAGATGGATAGTAAAAATATTTATAATCTCTTTTTTTCTGGCAATAATTTTTGGTCTTGGAACCAATGCTTTTGCTAGCAAATTTAATGAGATTATTCTTATTTTACTTACCCTTTTAATTATAATAGTGGGTATAATATTTGATATGATTGGAACTAGTGCCTTAACTAGTAAAGAATCTACTTTTCATTCTATGGCAACTAAAAAAATAAAAGGAGCAGCTAAAACTGTAGAGTTAATTAAAAATTCTGCTAATGTCTCAAGTATTTGCAACGATGTTGTCGGAGATGTATGTGGTGTTATTAGTGGATCTTTAGGAGTGTCTTTAAGCATACTTATTTCTAATAGATATAATTTATCATTATCTATAATGACTGTTTTAATTGCTGCTGTTATTTCGGCTTTAACTGTTGGAGGCAAAGCCATATTTAAACAAGTGGCTATTAAAAATAGTGATAAAATAATATATAAGGTTGGTTTTATCTTATCAGGTTTTAAAAAAATTGAAAAATAAAGCTAAAGTTCTTTACAAAATAAAAATGATATTTTATAATACTATGCCAAGGAGAAATAAAAAATGAAAAACGAAACGGAAAAACAAAAAAATAAATTAGATGAAAGTTTAGAAGAAATATCTAAAAATCCAAATTGTACATATACTGTTTTAGACAATGATACAATTAACATTGGAGATGTTGTTAGGATTCTAGAAAAAATGGGAGAAACTATATTAGGTGAAACTATTCTTAAACTTGTAAAAAATAATCCCGATTTTGATGCCGAAATTTTAGAAGTTTCAATTCATAGTCCTCTAGGAGAAAGTATATATAATAAAAAAGTTGGGGACACTGTTAGTTATACAGTAAAGGGAAAAACTTATAATCCAACTATATTAGAGAAAATTGAATTAGAAAAAGATAAAGGTGTAGCTAAAGTTAAAAAATAATATAAATAATATCGGTGTTTAAATTAAAATATTAATATGGTTTATATAAAAAAGATTGGAGGCGTTTATGCAAAGTAATAATGAAAAATATTTAACAGGTTATCCACATATAGACAAACCATGGATGCAATGGTATCAAGGAATGAATTTGAACATTAATAATCCTAATACAAATATTACAGATTATTTAAAACAATTCAATGTAAATAGAAGGAATTTTATAGCAGAAACATATTATGGTAACGAAATATCATATGATGAGATATTTCAAAAGAGCGATGATGCTTCTAAAGCTTTATCTGCAATAGGTGTAAATAAGGGAAAAATTTTATTTAATTTAGTTCCTACAATACCTGAAGCTGGACAAATATGGTTAGGAGCTTCACAAATAGGTGCTATATCTGATTTTGTTGATCCAAGACCAGATTCTATGGATTTGAAAGCAAATGCCAAAAAAATTTTAGAACTTATTAAAGATGAAAAAGCAGATTATATTATTGCACTAGATAAATGTTATACACACATGATAAAGCCTATTGAAAATGAATTAAAAGAATTAGGCATGGAAAATATAATTATTTTATCGGCTAGCGATTCAATGAATATAAAAGGTATTATTAGTTATTTAAAAGATGTTATAAAATATAATCAGTTAAGAAATGAGAGATTAGCAAATGAAGCAGTAAAAAAACTGAAGTTTTATGAAGCTTTGCTTGAAAAAATTAAAGAAATGTCAAAAGATAAAAAGGATTTGAAAAATGCAATTAAAAGTTCTCCAATTGAAATTATTAAATACAAAGACTTAATTAATGGTACTAAATATGAACGTTTTACGGAAGTTAAAGATAGTTCTCTAATAAATTATATAGGACATACTTCTGGAACCAGTGGTGCCCAACCAAAACCAATACCACTAACTAATGCTAATTTAATAAATTCTACTGAGCAAACTCTTGCTGGTGGGTATGGAGTACAGGAAAAAGATAAAGTAATTCATGAATTGCCATATTTTTCACCACTTGGAGCATGTAATAATTTTTTAATAGATTTAGCATGTGGAGCAAATTTGATTGATGTTCCAGAATTTGAAATAAATGAATTTGGATATTTAATAAAAAAGTATCACCCAAATGTATTCTTAGGAACTCCAGCTTGGTTAGCTTCATTACCTGATTGTAAATATTTAGAAAAAGAAGATTTATCAAAAGTAACTAGGATTATATATGGTGGTGACTCAATGAATGCTTTTGATGAAAAAAGATTAAATAATTGGGCTAAAAATCATGGTAGTAAAGCAATAACAGAAAAGGGTCACGGAATGAGTGAATATTGTGGAGGCGGAACTTATGCAACAAATGAGTGGAATTGTTACGAATCAATAGGAATTCCATTTCCCCATACTATTTATGGAATAGTTGACCCAAATATTGAGGATAGGTTAGTTCCAATTAATACACCTGATGAAAATGGTTTTATTTCTGGAGAATTAGTTGTATCGTCTGATGCTGTGACTTCTGGAATATTACATGGAAAAGAAATTGTTAGACATTATGAAATGGATGGAAAGACTTATATTCGTACAAGGGATTTAGTAAAAATGAATAAAAATGGAGTTTTCTTTTTTGAGGCTCGAAAAGATAGATCTTTTACAAGATTTGATGGATATAAAGTGAAACCTGCTGAAATTGAAAAAGAAATTGAAAAAAATAATAAAGTTAAATATTGCCGAATAGTTTATTATTTTGACGAAAAACAAAGAGGAAACATGCCAGTTGCACACATAGTTTTAAATAATAGTGTTACTGTTTATAATGATGAAGATTATGTTGATATAGTTAAGGAAATAATTGAAAATCAAATAATTGCAAATCCTGTTATGTCTTCAAGGCAAATACCTTCAAAATTTAAATTTAGGGCAGCATTGCCTTTAACAAAAAATTCAAAAGTTAATTATAATGAATTAATAAATGAAGGTATAGACGGAACTGAAATTAATGTCGAAATTCAAGAAACTAATATGGCAGTTGGAGCTATTAAGGTTTATTATGGTGGCATACAAAAAACATTGAAAAAATAAAGCATCAATTAGATGCTTTTTTTTGAGACTATTTATTTTTAATAAAGTTTGATGTATAATGTTTAAAAGGATAGTGGTATCATGAATAATATTTATGGTTTTATAACTTTGAATGTTTATGCTTTGATTGTAATTATAATAATTGCTGTGATTTTTTTCAAAAAGAAAAGATTACATCAAGTTGAGGACAGAACGTATTCGTTTTTTTTGATTTCTAACATTATTTCTACTATTTTAGGTATTGCACTTGGACTGGCTGTTTTTCCTAATTCAAATTTTAGTGCTTTAATGATTAAAACTTTAAACAAGCTTTATTTATTTGTATTAGTCATATGGAGTAGCATTTTAACCTTTTATACAATTTATATAAGTTTTATAAAAAATGAAAATAAAAATTATAATTTATTTTTAAAATTGTCTCTATTAATATTAACTATAATTGAAATGATTGTACTGATATTGCCAATAGAAGTTAATATTTCAGAAATTGGAGCTGTAGCTTCAGGACTTTCAATTTATTTTGTATATTTATATATGTTTATTTTGCTTTTAATTGACATTATTTTTATAATAATTGATCGTAAAAATATTGGAAGTAAAAAATATTTTCCAATATATTTTTTTGTTGTTTTTGGAGGCTTAGCTGTATTAATTCAAATAATTTTTCCAACATTAAATTACATAGTAAATCCGTGTACAATACTAATTACATTTATAATGTACCATACTATTGAAAATCCTGATGTCAAAATAATTAATCAATTAGAGCTTGCCAAAGACTCTGCCGAAAAAGCTAATCGAGCAAAAAGTGATTTTTTATCAAGTATGTCCCACGAAATAAGAACGCCTTTAAACGCTATTGTTGGTTTATCAGATGATATATTAACATATGATAATGTACCAGATGAAGTAAAAGAAGATTCTAAAGATATAGTTGAAGCTTCACATACTTTATTGGAAATTGTTGGTAATATTTTAGATATTAATAAAATTGAAAGTGAAAAAATGAAACTTGTCGAAAGTGTTTATAATTTTAAAGAAGAATTAAATTCAATTGCTAAAATAAATAAAGTAAGAATTGGTGATAAACCAATTCAATATAATGTAAATATAGCAGATGACATTCCAGATTATTTATATGGTGATAGAACTCATATTAAGCAAGTATTAAATAATTTAATATCAAATGCCATTAAATATACAGATAAAGGTTTTATAAATATAAATGCTAAGTGTATAAATAAAAATGATATATGTTTGCTTATAATTAGTGTTCAAGATACTGGTAAAGGAATTAAAGCAGAAGATATAGGTAAATTATTTACTAAATTTGAAAGATTAGATATTGAGAAAAACTCAACAACAGAAGGAACAGGGCTAGGCCTTGCAATTACTAAAAAATTAGTAGAACTAATGAATGGTAAAATAAATGTATCAAGTAATTATAACCAAGGATCAATTTTTATGGTTCAAATACCTCAAAGAATACACACCAAAGAAATGCCAGATATAGACTTAAAATCAAAAGAAGAAAACAATGAAGATAATTATAAAAACAAAAAGGTTTTAATTGTTGATGACAATGCTTTAAATATAAAGGTGGCAAAAATTGCTTTAAGAGACTTTGATATGGAAATTGATGAATGTAATGATGGATTAAGTTGTTTAGAAAAAGTAAAACAAAAAAAATATGATGTAATTTTAATGGACATAATGATGCCAAATATGAGCGGAGAGACAGCTTTACTTAAATTAAAAGAAATACCTGGATTCAATACGCCAGTTATCGCCTTGACTGCTGATGCTATAACTGGAGCAAAAGAAAAATACATTGAAGAAGGATTTGTAGATTATATAGCAAAACCTTTTAGGAAAGATGAAATTAAAGAAAAATTAGATAAAATATTTATTAAAAAAGAAAACTAAGTTGACATTTAATTATTAGAAATTTATAATATTTAAATATTTTTGGAGGCTAACTATTATGAAAGAAAAAAAGAGAGTATTAACTGGTATTAAACCAACTGGTGAAGTTACTTTAGGTAATTACATTGGAGCAATAAAACAAATGGTTAAATTACAAAATGAATATGAATCATATATATTTGTTGCTGATTTACATGCTTTAACTATTCCCCAGGATCCTAAAGAGTTAAAAGAAAGAATTAAGAAATTTATTGCTATGTATATTGCCTGTGGTATTGATCCAAATAAAAGTACGATTTATATTCAATCAGAAAATGAATATATTCCAGCAATATCATATTTACTTGAGTGTAGCACAAGCTATGGAGAAGCATCTAGAATGATTCAGTTTAAAGAAAAAAGTAAAAATAATGCTAATTTTTCGGTTGGACTACTTACTTATCCAATATTAATGGCGGCCGATATTTTATATTGTGATTCAGATTATGTTCCAGTTGGTATTGACCAAAAGCAACATGTAGAATTAGCCAGAAATATTGCGGAAAGATTTAATAAAAAATATGGTGAAACTTTTGTTTTACCTGAACCACTGACAACAACTGAAGGAGTTAAAATAAAAGATTTAAAAGATCCTTCTAAAAAAATGAGTAAATCTGAAGATAGTCCAGCTGGTGTAATAGGAATGTTTGATAGCAAAGAAGAAATAACTAAAAAAATAATGAGAGCAACAACTGATAGTGATAATATTATTAAATATGATATGGAAAATAAACCGGGAATATCTAATTTATTAAATATTGCTACATCTTTAGGAGATTTATCAATTGCTGAGCTTGAAGAAAAATTTAAAAATGTTGGTTATGGTGAATTTAAAAAATATGTTGCTGAGTTAACAGCAAATCACATAGAAAAAATCCAAGAGAAGTATAATCAATTAATAAATAGTGAAGAACTAGAAAAGATTTTAAATAAAGGAATAGAGAAATCTATTAAATTAGCTAAAGAAAAATATGAAGTTATGAAAGAGCGTTTAGGGCTTTCTCGAAATTAATTTGCATTATTATAAATTTATGTTATAATAACTAAGTCATGTGAATACTATGATTTGAAATATAATTATGGCGGGAGGAAAAATTATGAAAAAAAATTTGCATCCAGAAATGAAAGAAACTACTGCAACTTGTGCTTGTGGAGCAACTTTTAAAGTAACTTCTACAAAAGAAAATATTCAAGTTGAAGTTTGTAGCAAATGTCATCCTTTCTATACTGGAAAACAAGGAACACACAAAAAGACTGGTGCTGTAGATAAATTTAATCGTAAATATAATTTAAATAATAAATAAATACTTAACAGTGTTTATTTTTTTTGGTACAATATTTTTGGTGATAGATTATGAAAATAGGTATTTGCTGTGACCATCATGGGGTGGAAATTAAAAACAAAATAATTAATTATTTAAAAAATTTAAATTATGATGTAATTGATTATGGTTCTTATGATAATAAACCAGTTGATTATCCTGATATTGCTTTTAAAATGGGGGAAGATATTGGAAAAAAAATAAATTTTGGAATTGCCATGTGTAACACAGGAATTGGAATGAGTATTTCTTTAAATAAAATAAAACATGTAAGATGTGCTCATGCTGAAAATATAAATGAGGCTAAATTTACAAGATTAGATAATGATGCTAACGCTCTTTCTTTTTCTACATCTTTGCCACTTGAAAATATATTTGCCATAATAAAGACTTTTTTAGAAACTCCTTTTTCTAATGAAGAAAGACATTTAAGAAGAATAAATAAAATTACTAATTATGAGGATCAAAAATGAATATAAAAGTATTTTTATATGTAATTTTTATATTTTTATCAGCATATACTTTAACGGGAATTAATTTTGATAAAATTATAAAGACAAATAAAGTTGTGGAAGCTAGATTATTAGTAATTATTTTATCATTTATTATGGGATATTTATTAACTAATTGTATAACAGATTTTTTAGAAGTTAGTAAAATTATAAAATAGGAGAAATTATGAAAAATAAAATATTACTCGCCGTAGTTATTATTTTATTACCATTTACTATAATAAGCAGTTTTCGAAAATCGAAAACTGATTTTAATTTGCCCAAAAATAAAGAAACAGAAAATGTTAAAAAGGAAGAAAAAAAATCTATAACTGTAAGTGTTAATTTAGAAGGAAAAAATGAAAAATTAGATTTAGATTTAGAAAATTATATTATTGGTGTAGTAGCAGGAGAAATGCCGGCATCTTATTCTTTTTCGGCTTTACAATCCCAAGCAATTGCTTCAAGAAGTTATGTAATAAATTATATGGAAGAAAATAGTAATTATAATTTAACTGATGGTACAGACAATCAAGTATATTTAACAAATGATAAAATGCAAGAAAAATGGCAGGACAGATATGATGAATACTATAAAAAAATCGAAAGTGCGGTAAAAAGTACCGAAAACAAAGTAATGAAATATAATGGAAAAACAATTAAAGCTTTTTATTTTGCTGTAAGTAATGGTTATACAGAAGATGTTCAAAATGTTTTTGGAGGAAATCTTCCGTATTTAAAATCCGTAGAATCAGAAGAATCGAGTTATAAAAATTATATAAATACTGTTTCTTTTTCCAAAACGGAATTTTGTAATAAATTAAAACTTAGTAATTGTAATAATATAAAAATAGAAGATATAGAAAAAGATCAGACTAATCGAGTTTTATCCTTAAAAATAAATGATAACTATTTTAAAGGAACAGATTTTAGGAAGTTATTAACATTAAAGTCGACTGATTTTGATATAAAAATAAACAATAATATTACAATTACCACAAGAGGATATGGCCATGGTGTAGGTATGAGTCAATATGGAGCAGAAGTTTTAGCTAAGCAAGGTTATAGTTATGAACAAATATTAAAAAAATATTATCAAGGTATAAAAATAGAAAATATTTAGTATAATTAACAATTTTTGGTTAATACTTTAATTAGGAGAGTGATTAAAGTGAAGCCAAAAAGAAAATTAAAAAAATTTGTAATGCCGTTAACTTATGTTTTTAGTTTATCAATAATAGTAGTTGGAGGACTACTAATATCAAATTTTGTAGGAAAAACTAACAATGATGATTTTTCTTATAATTATGTGGTAGGAGCATTTATAAATCAAGATGACATATCACCAGTTACCGAAATAGTTAATGAAGAAATAATTAAACCATTTACCAATGAAGGGGTAGAAATTGCTAAAAAATTTTATGATAAAGATAGTGATGATGCAACTCAACAAAAATCAATAATATATTATGAAAATACTTATATGCAAAACACGGGAACTTTATATAAATATAATGAACCTTTTGAAGTTGTAGCGCCTTTAGATGGTACAGTTACTTCAGTTAAAACTGATGAAATTCTTGGAAATGTTGTAGAAATAAAACATAATGCCAACTTAATAACTGTTTATGAATCATTAAGTGATGTCGAAGTACAAGAAGGAGATACCGTAAAACAAGGTGATAAAATTGGTAATAGTGGCGAAAATAAGATAGATTCTCAAAATAAAAATGAATTATTATTTGAAGTTTACTATAAAGGATTAATAATGAATCCAGAAAAATTTTATGAGATGGATATAAAAGACTTATCAGAAACTACTGAATAAGTCTTTTTAAAGAATATATTACCTTTAAAAAAAATATATTTTACTGAGGTGTAAAAATGATCAGCAGTGAAATTAAAAAAAGGGTAATAGAAGAAGCCGATTATATTATAAATACTAAACAAACAATTAGATCCTTAGCTAATACTTTCAATATTAGTAAAAGTACTATTCATAAAGATTTACATGAAAGATTAAAAATAATAGATATAAATAAATATAATAAAATAAAATTAATAATGGATGAACATATTAAAACGAGACATATTAAGGGTGGAGAATCAACAAAATTAAAATATTTAAATTCTTAGGGTGAACAATTATGAAAAAAAAAGAACTAGTAATGGTAATATATGATGATACAATTTATTTGAAAGAAAAAAAATACAAATTAAAATATTTAAAAAAAAGTAAAATAACTGATTTTGAAAAGGGAAAAAAAGAAATTGAAAAAATTGTAAAAGAAAATAAGTTAAATAAAAGTATTATAAATAATAAATTGATTATTGCTATTGCAAATAATTTAGATGATTGTGATATTTTTGTTATAAAAAATATATTTGAAGATCTTCAATTTAATAAAATAACTTTTATAAAAATAAAAGATTTAATTAGCAATAATATAAATTTAAATAATAAATTAATTATTTTTTATAACAAAGATTATTATGAAATGTATTATAATAATCAAAACTATTTAATTGATACAATGTTTTTATCGATAATTTATGAATTTATTAAAGATAATAATGTCAAGTCAGCAATTATTTTTTCCAATAATCAAGATATTGAAACACTAATTAATACAATCAAAACTAAGTTAAAAATAGAAGTATTATATAATAAAAATTTAATTATGCAATTATTTTTAAAAATTGCATAATTTTTTTGTACATTAATGGCAAAATATGGTATTATTTTACTATAGGGAAACTTTAAAAAAGAAGGTTGGCAGGTATTATGAAAAAGGATTTGGATAAAATTTTAAGTAGAACACTATTAACTTACACTTTTTTACTCTTCGTTGTGCTTATACTAAAAATAGCTGGATTTGATTATTTTGGTCTAGACATAAATAACCCAGTTATTTTATCAATTGATAAATTAATCAACAAATATAATCTTAATAAAATTGTTGCACTGTTATTTTTTTATTTTAATACATACATTATAATTTCCATCACTTGTAATTGTAATAATAAAAAAATAAAATTAGTACCTATTGTAGTAATAATTATTTATTATATTATAAGATACTTTTTAAGTTCTTTAATTCATAATAATTTATTTGGATCTATATTTGATACTTTATTTCTTTGTGTAGCAATTATAATAATTAATAACTTTTTAACAGATAAAAAATTATCTTTAAAAAAATTAATTAAAAATTATATAATATTTGCATTCATCAATATAATATTTCAAATAATCTCTTCGTTTACGAGAAGTATAAATATTATTGAAAATACAAACTTTATTACAAGTATTTTATTAAATTTGGATTATGTATTATTGTTGGTTATTTTATATAAATTATATTTTATGAGAGGAGATAGTGAACTATGGGCGACAAATTTAGTTGGTGGTTTTTCGGGCCTACTGATTTTATTAAAAACGCAGTTAAAAGAGTTTCCAACAAAATTTTTAAAGACTAAAAATAAAATTAAGTCTTATAGTAGCAAAGAAAGATTTGAAACAAGTTTATATTTGTTTCTTTTCTTGCTTTGGAATATTTTTCAAGTATTTGTAGTATTATTTGTGGCTAAACTTAATAATGGTCTTCCAGAATGTATATTTATAATTCTTGCTTTTTGGATGAATAAAAAGGTTTTTGGTAAGGCTTTTCATATGAAAAGTGCTTCATCCTGCTTTATAACAAGTAATCTAGTTTATTATGTTTTAGTTCGTATTTGTATTTCAATTAATATTTCTTTACTATTTCCAATTATTTTAGGTGTATTATTATCATACTTTACTTCATTGTTAGTTAAATATAATGAATTTAAATTATATAGAGGTATGCCTAAAGATGACTTAATTGCCCATTGTAAAATTTGTAATTTAAATAAATATGATACACAATTAATGATAGATTATTACTGTGAAAGAAAAACTGATGTTCAGATAGCTATGAAAAATAATTATTCAGTTGAAGCAATAAAGAAACAAAAGAAAAAAGTTAGAGATATTTTAAATAACCATTAGAAAACTTTTAAAGTTTTCTTTTTTTATACTTTTTTACTCTAAAAATAATGTAACTTGAAACATGCAGATTGAAAGCTTATAAAGGTTTGCAGTTTGACTTTTTTTATTAGTGGAAATGTCGTAATTTGACGAACGATTTATATTGATAAAAAAAGAAGAGAAAATTAAAATAAAGATAAGTTGAAAGGAGTGAAAAAGAAATGTTAGAAGGCCGAGTAAAATGGTTCAATAACGAAAAGGGATATGGTTTTATCGAATGTAAAGATTTTGAAGATATCTTTGTTCATTATTCAGTAATAATAAAAGAAGGATATAAAACATTAAAAGAAGGTATGACTGTAGAATTCAAACTTATTGAAACAGAAAAAGGATTACAAGCAGTAGATGTAAAAGAACTACAAACGACTACGATATAGTAGTTTTTTTTAAATTAATTTGCTATAATGAAGATGGAGGAAAAGAAAATGAAAGTAAATATCCGAGGAGAGAAAATAAAGATAACAGCGCCAATAAAAGAGTACATCGAAAAGAAGATAACAAAACTAGATAAATATTTAGAAAGAGCAGAAGAAATAGAAGCATATGTATTAGTAAAAATAAAAGGGAAAGAACAAGTAATAGAGGTAACAATACCGACAAAGAAATACACATTAAGAGCTGAAGAAAGTCACAGTGATTTATATGCAGCATCCGATTTAGTAATAGATAAATTAGAAAGACAAATAAGAAAGAATAAAACAAGATTAAAAGATAAATATAAGAATTATGAAGAAGATGAATTTGTATTAAATTTTGAAGAGAAAGAAGAGAATACAAATAAGATAGTAAGAAGAAAAGATGTAGAATCAAAGCCAATGGACGAACAAGAGGCAATATTACAAATGGATTTAATAGGGCATGACTTTTTTGTATTTAAAAATGAAGATGAGGAATGTGTATCAGTATTATATACAAGAAAAGATGGAAGCTATGGCATTTTAAATGTTAAATAGCTTCTTTTTTAATTTATTTAATAAATTAAGTTGTAAAGTTAGCTTAAAACATGGTAAAATACATAGTATGAGGTGAATACATAATGAAATTTTTAAAAAAGTTAATTGATTCAGAATATAAGGAACTAACAAAATTTGAAACTATTGCCGATTCTGTTTTAGAAATGGAAGATGAAATAGCATCACTTTCTGATAAAGAATTAAAAGCTAAGACTGATGAATTTAAAGACCTTATAAAAAATGGAATTGATTTAGATGAATTAATCGTGCCAGCATTTGCTGTTGTAAGAGAAGCAGCATGGAGAACTATTAAACAAAAACCATTTAAAGTACAAATAATTGGAGCTTTAGCTCTTCACTATGGTAATATTGCCGAGATGAAAACTGGTGAAGGTAAAACTTTAGTAGCAACTATGCCAGCTTATTTAAATGCCTTAACAGGAAAAGGTGTTCACATTGTAACAGTTAACGATTACTTAGTTGACGTGGCTGCCGATGTAATGGTTGGTGATATTTTTAGATTTTTAGGACTAACTGTTGGAAAAAATAAAAAAGATTTATCATCTAAAGAAAAACAAGAGGTATATAAATGTGATATAGTTTATTCAACTAACAATGAAATTGGTTTTGACTATTTAAGAGATAACATGGTATCTCGTATAGAAGATAAAGTTCAAAGAGAACTAAATTATGTTATTATTGACGAAGTTGACTCTATATTAATTGATGAAGCGCGTACGCCACTTATTATTTCTGGTGGAAGATTTAATGCCGAAAATTTATATATTGATGCTGATAAAGCTGTAAAAAAATTAAAAAATGAAGTTGACTATAATGTTGATCTTAAACAAAAAACTGTTTCATTAACTGAAGAGGGAAGTAAAAAGTTAGAATCTATTTTACATTTGAATAATTTATATGATTTAGATAATAGTGCCCTTGTTCACCATATTAATCAAGCATTAAAAGCTAATTATGGAATGAGTTTAAATGTAGATTATGTAATAGAAGATGGTCAAATAATTATAGTTGATCAATTTACAGGACGTTTAATGCATGGTAGACAATTTTCTGAAGGTTTACATCAAGCTATAGAAGCTAAAGAAGGTGTAAAAATCAATGAAGAAACTAAAACTATGGCTACTATTACATTCCAAAACTTATTTAGAATGTACAATAAAATTTCTGGTATGACAGGTACAGCTAAAACAGAAGAAGAAGAATTTAGAAATTTATATAACATGTATGTTATTCAAATTCCAACTAATAAACCCGTTATTCGTGAAGATTTAGCAGATTTAGTATATTCAACAGAAGCAGGAAAATTTAAAGCTATAATTAAAACTATAAAAGCTTTACACGCAAAAGGACAACCAATACTAGTTGGTACAATATCAGTTGAATCAAATGAAAAGTTAAGTGCATTATTAAAAGCGGAAAAAATTCCTCATGAAGTTTTAAATGCTAAAAATCATGCTCGTGAAGCAGAAATTATAGCTAAAGCTGGAGAAAAAGGTGCAGTAACGATTGCTACTAACATGGCTGGTCGTGGAACAGATATAAAATTAGGAAAAGGCGTTAAAGAACTTGGTGGATTATTTGTAATAGGTACAGAAAGGCATGAAGCTCGTCGTATAGACAACCAACTTCGTGGTCGTTCTGGAAGACAAGGAGATCCAGGATCATCTCAATTTTTTGTATCATTTGAAGATGATTTAATGAAGAGATTCTGTTCTGATAAGATTAAAAACCTAATTCAAAGTGTTGGTGTAGTTGATGATCAAGCAATCCGTTCTAAAATGTTTACTAAAAGTATAGAGACTGCTCAAAGAAAAGTTGAAGGAAATAACTTTGATGCTCGTAAAACTTTACTTGATTATGATGATGTAATTAATGAACAAAGAGAAATTATTTACGTTAGAAGAAATGAAATATTGGAAAGTGAAGATATAAGAAAAAGAGCATATGAATCAATTAAAAATTCTATTAAACATATAGTTGAATCACATATCGAACCAGAAGGATATCTAACTGATGATGATAATAAAGATATTGCTGAACATATAAATAATAGTTTGATTATAATCGATAAAGATGAATTTAAGGCTAAAGATTTTAAAGGAAAATCAGTAGAAGAAGTAAAAGAATTAATTTATAAAAAAGTTATAGAAAATTATGAAAATAAAATTAAAGATATTCCTGTAGAGGTAGTTGCCGAATTTGAAAAAGCTATTTCATTACAAGTAATAGATACTTCTTGGGTAGATCACATCGCTAACTTAGAACATTTAAGAGAAGGAATTTTCTTAAGAGGTTATGGTCAAATAAATCCATTACAAGCTTATACAATGGAAGGATTTGAAGCATTTGAAGATTTACTTGCTGAAATAGATGATAAGATTGCTGTCTTTTTACTTAGAGCTCAACTAAGACTTGATGTAGAAAGAAAACAAACTTTAAAAGAAGGCAATAGTAAAAAAGCGAAAAAGAACAAACCTACAAGAGTAAAAAAGATTGGTAGAAATGAACCTTGTCCTTGTGGCAGTGGTAAAAAGTATAAAAATTGCTGTGGTAAGTAGTAGGTTTAATAAGGGTTTGCGAGGCATAGAATTTCGAAAAAATCATAAAAAAACCCAAAAAAATTGAAAAATGTGTTCAAAATGTGCACAAAAAATATAATTTGTTCCCAAAAATGCCAAAAAACCCCGTAAAATCAAGGGTTTCTCAATGGGAACATTTTATGATAATTTTTAATAAAAAGGAGGAATATTAAAAAATGAAAATAGAAAATATAAAACCAAAAGGTTATGTTATGAAAGGAGTTTATACTCCAGCAAAAAAGATTGATTTGGGTGACTCTTACTTAATATTCGTATCAGGAGTGCAAGCACCAGCTGGAGAAATTAATGAAGTAGTAACAGATGATATAGGAGAACAAACAAAATTAGTATTTGAAGAAATAGGTGGTATATTAAAAGAAGCAGGGGCATCTTTAGATGATGTAGTTAAAGCTGTTATATATTTAAAAGATATAAATGATTTTGAAATAGTATCACCTATTAGAGCAGAATATTTTAAAAATTCAATGCCTGTATCTACAATGGTAGAAGTAGGAGGATTTGTTAGAAAAGGTTCAAAAATAGAAATAGAGGTAACAGCCTTAATCCCAAAAGAATAGTGATAAAAAATTTAAAAAGTTGTTATAAATGTACTTGTGAGCGAATGATAACAATGTTCCAAATTTGTTCCCATTTTATGAGATATATATAGTAAACATAATACTATAAATACCATAAATACTATTTGTTACCTGACCTAAAATTCCTTGAAATACCGATAATAATGGTAATACTATAAATACTATATGTACTAAATTATAAGGAACTTGTGGCAGTGGTAAGAAATACAAAAATTGCTGTGGTAAGTAGTAGGTTTTATAAGGGTTTGCGAGTGATTTAAAATCCAAAAAAGCTAAAAAACACTATAAAAAATTGAAAAATTTCCTCATTTTTTCCTCGTTTTTTTGAAAATAAGGAAATTTTATTTGAAAGGCAGAAAATGAATCAAAGTAGAATTAGATATAGACAATTAGATTATACTATAAATGAATTTAGGGATAAATTAGGAGATTGGGATATTCCACATATGGGTTGTGGGCCAACTTCTATAGCTATTATACTTTCAAATTATGGTATAAAGTATGATCCTATTGAAATAGTAAAAAAGATAATTGTTGATAAAAATGGAAATTTTGATAATACTTATTTAAAATCAAAAGGTATAAAACACGAAGGCTTAATATATTGCTTAGATAGGCTTATTAAAGAAGATAAAATCAAAATTGAGTATGAAATAATAAAAATCAATTTTAGTAATCCTGAAGAACAAAAACAGAGAATTATTAATAATATTAAAAATGGTAATATGGCTATTATTCATGTTGGACCAGCAGATAATTATGAAAACTATGAAGGTACTTTTTCCCATAATGGGCATTATCTAGTAGTTAGTGATATAGATGAAAACAATAATTTTTATGTGATTAATTCAAATAAAATAGGTGATAATCAAATTGGCGTTCCATTTTCCTATAAAAGTTTAATTAGAGAAATTTATGGAAGAAAAGAATCATTTAATTTTTTAGTTATAAAAAAAGTAAATTAAATAGTGTTGAAAATTTCCTCATTTTTTCCTCATTTAGGAAATACTGATAATACGGATAATACTCATAATACTATATATTGATGTTACATTGACTGTATTTTCAAGAAATAACAATAATACTATAAATACCATAAATAAGGATAATATGAGATTGCACTGAGCTTGTGGAAGTGGTAAAAGTATAAGAACTGTTGTGGTAAATAAACTCGTAAAGCCTTGTAAAATAAGGGAAAAACGAGTTTTTTCTTGTTCCAATTTTTAGGTATTTTTTAATAAAAAATAGCGATTAGATAAGTTTTAGATAAGTTTTTTTGCCTATTTGCCTATTTAAAATGCGATTAGTTGTTAAAGATTCTGTTAGAGGTAATTGAATATAAATGAAATGGATGATAAAATATTAAAAGGAGGTTTAAAAAATGAATCAAGATACTTTTGAAAAAAGCAGTATAGAATTATTAAATTCTATGAACAAGGAAATTAGTTATTTAGTAAAATCAGGATATAGAAAGGAACAAATAAGAGAATATTTTCATAAAAAACATGAAACTGTAGCACATGAATTTGAAACGCTTGAATTTTCTGATATATTAAAAAAAGTAATAAGTAGGCTTAATAATATCGCTGATAATTTAATAGATTCTTATATATATTTTTGTGAAAATAATACTTTGAAATCTGGAATAGTAAAATTATATCAACAAATGGAGAATGAAAAAAGATTATCATATATAGGAAAAGATGGGAAAGATTATTATTCTAGAGAGGAATTAGAAAGATCAAATAAAGATTATATGAATCAAATGTATACCGAAAACAAACCTAGAAAGATGTAAGTTTAATAATTATTAAATCGATTTTTTAAATAAGTTATTAGATAAGTTTAAACTGCATTGTTAGAAAATTACACATCACTTTTTTATAATTTTTGAATAAGTTATTAAAATTTATGAATAATAAAGCCAAATTTTCAAGCAAAAAATTACTTAGTTATTTTAATAAGTTACCATGTGGCTCAGGTAAAAAATATAAAAATTGTTGTGGTAAATAGTAGATTCATAATGTTTTGCAAACACTTGAACTTAAAAAAAGTCAACGTCTCTGAATGAAAAATGCTAGGAGTGATATAATTGAAATCTAAAAAAATCTATATCTTTGTAATTTTAATAGTAATTGTAATAATAGCAATTTTCCTTGTTTTTACATTAAGAAATAATAATTTTCATACTATTGAGGAAATATTAAATATAAATATGAACAATATATCTTATATAAAGACTGATGGAGATTCAATTCAAGAAAATGACTATTTAGTTGATGACTTTATAAAACATTATAAAAATTTAAAATATAAAAAAGTAAATCAAAGTACTGGAAGCACTACCCATTTATATTATGTTTGTTATAATTCTAATGATGAAGTTTTGTTTACTTTAGTAGATATAGGAAATAAAGATTTAATATATTTAAAAAAAGGATTATTTAATATTAATGATAATAATATAAAATACTTATATCAATTAGAACAATAATATATGTATAGTATGCTATGCTATCTTTAAAAATCAAAATAAAGTAAAAGGAAATATTGTTTTTTAGACCAATTTTATTATAGCAAAAACATTTAATAAACGAATGTTGTAAATTTCCTCATTTATTTCTCATTTTTTTCAAAAATGAGAAATAATTTCATAATTGAAAGTAGTGATTTTATGAATGAAAATTTATATAAATATCTTTGTGATAATAAATTATTGTTACATGGAATTGGTGAGATAACGGAAATTGATACTTTTGAAAAATTTGTTTCTATTTTTAAAAATGGAGGGCTTTTATCAAAAGAAAGATTAAAAGAAATTGGTATTAATGTTGAAGGAAAAGTAAGTGGTTATAGGGCAGTTCCCGAAAGTGTTATATCTTTATTTGATCCAGCACTTCCACAGTTTAAAAAAACATTGTTATCACCTCATTGTTACTATTTTCTTCCATTTCATCCTAATGTAATATTTTTTATGATTGATCGTTCAAGGTTGAATTTAAAACCCAACGAAACAACTAGTTATGAAATAGATGAAGTTGATGGTTTTATACCACTTTCTAATTTTGTTGGTATATTATCACCTTTAGAATGCATTCAACCATTACAAGAGTTTTTGATAAATAATAACATTAATATACCTTTATATGATTTTGATTTTAATTGCAATAATCTAAATCAAAATGTTCAATCTGATCAAAAATTAAAATAAATTTTTGATTCGCAGAATAATAAAATTATTGAGCCGCTTTCGGCAGAAGAAATTATTGAGCTAAGTAATATTATAGGATATCCTGTATTTACAAGAATGTGTATGGGTGTTCTTAAACATAGATTTGTTTTATTACAGGATGGAGCAGCTGTAATTATTGTTAATGATAAAGGACAAATACTATTATAAAGTAGAGCGGATAGAGATAAATGGGGACTTCCTGGTGGATGTCAAGAACTAGGTGAAAGATTCCAAGATACAATT